>JABSRS010000252.1 GCA_013214885.1 Gammaproteobacteria bacterium | reverse complement strand
CAGTTAGCAGAGATAGCACAGCAACAGACGGCCGTTAATCGTCGCCTACAGCGCAACGGTGACAATCAACAGCGCCAGCAAGTGTTGGTTGAGAAGTTGACCGACTACCTAAATCAGCATCAGCACTTTAGTTCTTTGGTTCACCAAATCACTGCTCTGGAGCAAGGAATTAATGATTATTTGCAAGATCAAGCTAACTTTAAGGGCTATCAACAGCAGTCGATTGAAGTCTCTCAAGCTGCTGAGACAACGAAGATAAAGCGCGCAAAATTCCAAGCTGACTTAACGACTGCCAAAACGCAGCATCAGCAACATCAGGTTCAGCATCAACAATTAAGTCGATATGGCGACGGCAAAAATCCTGGGCAATTAGAGCAGAGTATCGAGCATCACCAGCAACGACTTTCAGTGTTAATGGTGCGCCAACAAAATGTTACTCAAGGCTTGCAATATCATTCCTTGATTAACGATAAACGAATCCAACATCAAGAAACGAGTGAACAGCTTGAGCAAACCAAAATAAGTTACCACCACACTCGGGAACAACTTGAAAAGCTGACCCCTGCGGTTGATGAAGCTGAAAGTGCATTATTGGGGGCGCAACAAATCATGTCACTAACCGAGCATCGTGCGCAGTTAGTACCTGAACAACCCTGTGCGCTATGTGGCAGTACTGAGCATCCATATGCGAGCGAAATGAATTTAGGTGAGCGCCTGGTCGATCAGCTAGCTGGCCGGTGTCAGCAGTTAAAACAACAAACCAATCAACTCAATGATAAATTATCTCAGCTCGAAGCGATTGGTAATCAATTGGTCGAACAGCAAAGTAAGATTGTGAGTGAAATAGACGATTTTAATTTGTTAATTCAAGCGCTCTCGGAAGCGGTAGTTAGCCCACAAGTGTTAGCACAAATAGATATGGAGCTGGCATCCGCTCAACAATCACTGGCCAGTTTAAAGCTCCAACATAGCGAACAACTTGAAATCTCAGACCAAATTCGCACGATTGAAGCTATGCTGGTGGCAGATTTTCATGCGATCGAACTGCTCAATCAAAATATTACGCAATCTAATTTACAACTCGACACCTGCGCTAACGAATTAACGTTAGCTAAGCAGTATCAAGAGCAACTTGCTGACAAAATTCAAACCCGCTTAACCCAGCTTAATGGCATTTATGCTCAAGGTGATTGGCCTGCTATTTTAAATACCCCAGCACTATTGGATAAATTTAAGCAACAATTAGCCACGGATCTTGAACAATATATTGAGAAAAGTAATTATCACAGCCAGCTGCAGACCGAGCAGGGAGAACTTGAACAACAATATGTCGCATTCAACCAAGAATTAAAACATTTGACCAATCAAGTTCAGCCACTGGAGCAAAAAAACGCTCAGGACAAAGTGCTGCAACTGCAGTGGCAGCAAGAAATCGACCAATTATGCCAAGGGACAGATCCTAAACAACTGAAGCAGTCATTGCTCGAACAATCTGAACAATTAGCGACCGCGTATAATAATGCCGAACAAGGGGTAATGTTGCTAAAAAATGAGTTGTTAGTGAGTCAAAACAAGCAGTCGCAACAACAAGAACATATCAACTCGCTTGAAAATCAAGCGACTCAACTTCACGGCCAGTGGCAGCAATGGCTAGCTGAATTGGATCTGACGTCTGAGCAGTTGCAACACTTGCTCAGTTTTGATCATCAATGGGTGATTGATCAACGTCAACATTACAATGAATTATTGCAGCAGTATCAACGTTATCAGGCGGTATTAACCGAACAACAGCGGGGATTGCAACAATTTAATGATCAGTTGCTGAGTCATCAACACCACTTAATTCAATTGTTACCAGATCTTGGTGTTGCACCGCTGCAGTCGAGCGCTGAACAACGTTTAATGTTAAAACAAAATATCGTTGCTCAACTAAAACAGTTTGAGCAGCAACAATTTGAATTTCGAGCCAAGTTAGACCAACACAATCAAGCGATGCTACGTCATGGTGAGTTGCAGCAGCAAATTGACGTTCAAAGCGAAACCACGACCTTGTGGTTAGACATGAAAGAGCTGATTGGGGCGGCAGACGGGGCTAAATTTAGAACATTTGCCCAGAGCTTAACCCTAGAACAAATGTTAATTTCAGCCAATCATCATTTAAAAGAGTTAGCCCCTCGTTACCAATTGCAACGGGTACCTGGCGCTGAACTGGACTTGCAAGTGATTGATTGTGATATGGGGGATGATGTGCGTTCTGTTGAGAGTCTATCGGGCGGTGAAACTTTTCTGGTGTCGCTGGCGTTAGCATTAGGGCTTGGCTCGATAACCAGTCTGCAAACCAATATTAAAACCCTCTTTATCGATGAAGGCTTTGGTACGCTTGATCCTGACACGTTAGAGGTAGCATTAAGTTGCCTCGATTCGTTACAGGCGAGCGGTCGTCAAATTGGCTTAATCTCTCATGTCGAAGGTCTAGTTGAACGCGTTGGTACTCGGGTCCAAATAGTGGCCCAAGGCAATGGCCACAGTACGGTAGAATTACTTGCTCGTTAGCTGGTTAATCGTAGCCGTTGGCGTAATTTTAATTAATTGCGCTAACACTAACGAACTCGCTGCAATGGCTGCCCCAACGTAAAATACCAGTGATGGATTAGTCAGCCAAATCAAACCAAACACCGCAGGAATAACCACGGCGGCAATATGATTAATGGTGAAGCTAACTCCAGAAGTGGCGGCAATGTCTTTGGGATCGGCAATTTTTTGGAAATAGGTTTTAAGTGCAATGGCCATGGCGAAGAACAAATGATCAATGATATACAACCCACTGGCAATATACTGATTTTCAACTAAGGCATAACCACAAAAGACTATAATTAGCCCGAAATACTCCATCGTTAAGACGCGTTTTTCACCTAGGTTTTCAATTAAACCACCTATTTTGGGGGCGAAGTACAAGCTAGCCAGGTGATTGGCAATAAATAACAGCACCATGTCAGAAGCACTGTAGCCAAACTTTTCAACCATCATGAAGCCAGCAAATACCACAAAGATTTGGCGTCTGGCCCCGCTAAAAAACACCAATAAATAATAGAGCCAATACTTTTTCCTTAAAATCAGTTTTTTGTGTTGGCTCACTGGATTTTTAAACTTTGGCATTGCCCAGGCAAGCCATAAGAATAAACTAAAGCCCAAGCCGCCAAAAATCAGATAGATGGTATCAAACTCAAGCCACGAGACTAACAGCCATATCGCGCCATAAGTAATGAGTGCTGTTATCGACTTCACTGAAATCATTTTACCAAAGAACGATGGCGTATTATCCTTGCTGATCCATTGGAGCGTTAGTGAATTATTAACGGTTTCAAAATAGTGAAAGCCAATCGACATTAAAACCGTGGTGGCATAAAGTCCGTATTCAAAGGGAAACAAACCAGTTATCGCAACCCCAATGCTTAACGCGCATAACGCCAATAGAATTAAAGTCTGCTCGGTCATCGCCAATAACAGAAAAATCGCGGTAAAAGCTAAGAAACCAGGGATTTCACGTAAGCTTTGCAACATCCCAATTTCGGCACCACCAAATTGAACTTGCTCAATGGCAAAGTTATTAAGCAAGGCAGTCCATGCACTAAAGCATAGCGCAGTGATAATCGTGGTAATGATTAGGAAGGTCCGCTCGTTTTGCCAGTTTGGTTGCATTAGTTGTGGCTCAATGGGTATTTAATCACAAATCCTAACAGGGTTAGTTCAGGGTGTCATAAAGAAAATTTTGGCTGGCACGAGCGATCGCCAGTGGGTAACTGCCATTTAAGCTCGATTGATTAATGGCAGTTTGGTGACTTTTTTGTTGGGCTAATTGCGAAAAAGTAGCGGTTTCAAATTTGTCTTGATGGCAGTGAATGAACTGGCACAGTTGAACTAATCGTTGTTGATTAAGGCGATTAGCAGAAATAGTTGTGCCCTTGGTTTTAAAGAACTCAAAAGGGTGGGTCAGAATACAAATATGATGTAGCCGCTGCTGGTGGGCTTGTAATAATATGTGTTTCATTTCATTAAATGAGCAGGCGGTAATGGCCATACTGCGCCGCCTCGGCACGCCAATTGGTGAGTAAGAATTAAAAGTGGTTAACGGTAACTCAATGATCTGCTCGATCAGGTGAATGCCATTGGTCAGTTGTAATTGCGGTTCAATCGGTCGATGAAGTTCGGTGGCAATGTTTGAGCTGGCTTTAATTCCCAACTGGCTAAAAGCTTTAAAGGTATCTAGTCCTGTTGAGAAGTTGCCAGTACGCACGGCGACAGGATCACCAAAACCAAAATGATTAAAGCGTGCAATCGCGTCGGAAAAGATATCGACTAACTCACTAACCGAGCGACCCGTTGAGTGATCATTGAGTTTACTCGAGATTAAACGGCCATCTTCAAAATTAGTCCAGCAAGGATGAACATGGAGTTGTAAATCCTGATGGTAAGATTTGATCAGCTGGGCAACCCGAGACATCGGTTCCTGGCCAAAATAACGAGATTGCAATGACTCGGTAAAGAACGTGGCGACTTGCTGGTACTGTTTTAATGTTTCAAGAATAAAACCCAATCCTTGGCTTTGGTTATTAACATAGCCAAAGACTGGACGTTCCAGTTGCGGACGGTTTTTGGTCGGGTTGCTAAAACAACCAGCGATCGACGCTTCAGTGTCGACCGTGATATAAACTTTGGTTTTAGCGTTTTGGGGTAAGCAACTGTCGAAATCCCTTTCATTGCCATGACTCATTGTGACGATATCCTAGTTGGTGTTTTCTTGCTTTGAGTTTAGCTTAGATATTAAATTTAAGCGTTATTTCTTGGCCCAGCGTAAAACACCTTCCTGGGCGGTACTTGCGACCAAGCGACCTTGGCGATCGAAAAATCGTCCAGTAACAAAGCCACGGCCACCACTGGCGTTGGGGCTTTCTACTTCATAAAGTAACCAATCGTCAAAGCGAAAGTCGCGATGGAACCACATGCTGTGATCGATGGTGGCCATTTGCAATTTAGGGGTCATAAACGACACTGAGTGAGGCTGTCCAGCCACTGGCAAAAATGAAAAATCAGATGCGTAGGCCAGTAAATACTTGTGCACGCGGAGGTCGTCGGGCATTTCGCCATTGGCGCGCATCCAAACATGACGTTTCGGAGCCAGTGTTTGTGGCTTTAATATATTAATATTTTCAACGGGGCGAATTTCAATGGGCTTATCGCAGGTAAATTGAGTGCGGATGCTTGAAGGGATTAAGTCTTGGAACTCGCGTGCAATCTCAACTTCTGATTTTAGTCCCTCTGGTGCCACAACGTGAGGCATGGTGGCCTGATGATCAAAAGCCTCCTCCGATAAATGAAATGAAGCGGTTAAATAGAAAATAGCTTGGCCATTTTGAATAGCTTTAATGCGACGGGTCGCAATCGAGCGGCCATCGCGGATTGACTCAACATCATAAACAATCGGTTTGGCCGAATCGCCCATCCGTAAAAAATAACAATGAAACGAGTTTATGCCCCATTCAGC
>JABSRS010000251.1 GCA_013214885.1 Gammaproteobacteria bacterium | reverse complement strand
CTCGCGACTGGTTTTTTAACCGAAATTAAACTCAATGTCGCACAAACTCGCCGCTATAAAGCATCGCTGGCTAAGCGCTCTGGTGAAACATTTGAGCTTGGCTCCGTAACGACTGGCATGTCGCTATATCAAGTATCACCAACAGGGGTGAGGATCCTTGATTAGGAGGCTAGGCATAAACTGGTTTCGTTTTAACAGAGAGCTCCACCGTGATGTCGGCTATTTTTGCATTGGCCTAACGTTGGTCTTTGCAATCTCTGGCATTGCGCTTAACCATGCTAATGACTGGAATCCTAACTACATCGTTGAGCGAGTTGAGCTACCCATTGATTTTAAAAATAGTTTAGCTGACCAGCAGATTAATAAAAAACTGTTAACACTATTTGCGGTCAGTGAACAGATCAAGGCTACCTATTGGGAATCGCCAATGATCTATAAAGTATTCTTACAACAAGGTGGCTCAGTCAGCGTAAGCTTTTTACACCGTAGGGCGGTGTTTGAACACATTCGTGAACGCGTAGTATTTAAACAATTTAACCGCTTGCATTTAAATGAAGCAAAAAATGGTTGGATTGTTTTCTCGGATATCTACGCTGGTTTGCTAATTTTCCTTTCGTTGTCGGCACTTTTTATGGTGAAAGGAAAGTATAGCCCGTGGCGTTTACGGCGCGGGTGGTTAGTTATTGCTGGTGGCTTAATCCCTACTCTTTATATCTTTTATTAACCGCTTGAGCAGCACCTGTGCTACTCAAGCATATTTTTAAGATCCCAACATGCCCCACCACGCTATTTGTTATAGCGAGTCTGTTTGTAATATTTAATTAAGTTGTAAGTTGATGAGTCATGCTTGGCGATTTCACCATCTTGCTTTAGTTCTTGATGGATTTTAGCCGCCAGGCCTTTACCTAACTCAACACCCCACTGGTCAAATGAACAAACCTGCAAGATTATCCCCTGAACAAATATTTTTTGCTCATACAGTGCAATCAAACCACCTAAGTTATGCGGGTCAATTCGATCGAGCAAAATAGTATTGGTTGGGCGATTACCCTGATGGACCTTATGTGGTGCTAATTGATCAATATACGCAGGGCTCCGCCCTTTCGCTTTCAAATCTTCACGAACATGCTTTTCATTGACACCACTCATCAATGCTTCCGTTTGAGCAAAAAAATTGCTCATTAAGGTATCGTGATGACCACCAATCGGTGTAGAGCTTTCTACTGAACCGATAAAGTCAGCGGGAATAACATTTTTACTTTGATGTAAGTATTGATAAAAAGCATGCTGACCATCAATGCCTAAGCCTCCCCAGATTGAAGGAACCGACTGATAATTAATTTCTTCACCATGCCAGTTTACCGATTTACCATTAGACTCCATTTCAGCCTGTTGTAAATAAGCAGCCAGCATGTGCAAGGTTTGATCATAAGGTAATATGGCTTGAGATTGTGACCCTAGGAAGGTGGTATTCCACAGGCTTAGCAAGGCTAAAATGACGGGGGCATTATGCTCTAATGGCGTCTCGCAAAAATGGCGATCCATTTGATGGGCACCTTCGAGTAATTCAATAAATTTATCGAACCCCATATCCAGTGCAATCGGCAAACCTATTGCCGACCATAGTGAGAAACGCCCACCGACCCAATCCCACATCGAGAATATATTATCGGCATTGATGCCAAATTTAACCGCATTTTCGACATTGGCTGTGACAGCAACAAAATGATGTTTGACCGCATCTTGATTAAACGATGCCGATGTTAACCAGCTTTTTGCAGTATTGGCGTTGGTAATAGTTTCGGTGGTGGTAAATGTTTTCGATGAAATAACGAATAATACACTGGCAGGATCGAGTGGTCGTAATACCTCAGCGATCTGAGCGCCATCGACATTAGAGACATAATGAACCCGCACACTGTTATCACTGTAGTGCTTTAAGGCCTCAGTCACCATTTGCGGGCCGAGATTCGAGCCGCCAACCCCGATATTTACAATGTCAGTAATTCGTTTACCCGAATATCCTTTCCACTTTCCCTCTCGGACCTGATTAACAAAATGTTCCATTTTGTCTAATTGAGCATCAATGGTCTTGGTAATATTTTCACCATCAACTATTAACTCATTACCACTGCGATTACGTAAAGCGGTATGAAGCACCGCACGATTCTCAGTCATGTTAATTTTTTCACCAGCAAACATTTTGTCGCGCCACTGCTCAACTTCACAGTCTTTGGCTAACGTAATCAAACCGCTGATGGTTTCTTGAGTAACGAGATTCTTAGAATAATCGAGCAGTAATTGCGGTAATTTAAGTGAGAACTTATCAAAACGAGCAGGATCGGCAGCAAATAAATCATTTAAATGACACTTTTCCATCTCGGCGGCATGCCTAACTAAACACTGCCAACTTGCTAACTCACTACGGCTATTCATTATATTTACCTATTAAATTTATTATTGCTTTATTTTATGAGCTATCACTTAAGTTGTACTCGGTGGTCTCACCAACACGGCTATTATGTAATTTTATTACACAATACGCTGTTTTAAGTTGCTAAACTAGTTAAATACCACATTATTACGTTAGTTTATTACCAAATGATTACAGTTTTATGTACTTTGTCATATTTAAGACCAAAACAGACTTGATCGAGAATGATAATCAACGATAATTGCTACCTTAGCTAGGGAACTTGATTAAAAGCCAAGGCTGTACCCGCAACTGTAAGTTCATTACTGAATGAATAAGCCAGATACTTAACTAAGACTTCGAACCCCTGAATCATTTATTTCGGGTTAATATATTTTAAATTCAAGCGGTGTACTTGTCTTTGTGTAAAAGTTTAAATTTCACTTTTACTCAATCTGTAAGATTTTATCGTCTTATCCTGCACCCGCTTCTCAAGTACAAAGTCTAACGTTAGCGATGCAAAAATTAGTGATACAACCAATGTCCTTATTACCTTACTGCCCTTCAACAGTGGGGACCAATCATGTCTGAGACATTAGTCGAGATTAATAATCTAACTTGGCGAGTTAATCAAAAAAACATTTTGTCCAACATCAATATCAAGATAAAAACAGGTCAGTTTGTTGGGATCATTGGCACCAACGGTGCCGGGAAATCAAGTTTACTGCGCAATATCTATCGTTATATAAAACCAACATCAGGCACCATCACTTTATCGGGTATTGATATATGGGACCAAAAAGCGAAAAACGTCGCCCAGCAAATTGCAGTGGTGCAACAAAGTAGTGACCATTTGCCTTACAGTGTATTTGAAATAGTAAAAATGGGCTTAACCCCGCACAAATCATTTTTCCAAAACGATAATAAAGATGATGATGCGCGAATTGCTCAAGCGATTAGCGACGTTGGATTAACGTCATTGAGTGATGTTAACTATGAACAGCTTTCAGGTGGCGAACAACAGCGCACGTTAATTGCTCGGGCGATTGTTCAAAACACCCAATTATTAATCATGGACGAGCCGACCAATCACCTCGACATTCATTATCAAATTGATATTTTAATTCTACTTCAACAAGGTCAAATTTTGGCTCATGGCACCCCGCGCGAAGTCCTGACACAGCGTATTATTGCCAAAGCTTATCAAGTTGACGTAAGTATTAATGAACATCCAGTTCATCATAATCCGCAGCTGATGTTTCATTACAATTCATCGGATGACAATGCATCTGATTACAGTGCATCGGGGCAGCTATGACTAAAAATATCCCTTTAAGTGTAGCGATGCTGCTATTGCTAATCGCCAGTATTTTGATCGCAGCGAGTCATGGCGCAATGGCTATCGAGTTTGGCAATGTCGCCACTAGCTTGTGGCATACGCTAACGGGTCAACCCCCTGTCAATCCTGTGATTAGTCAAATAGTGTTCGAATTACGCCTACCACGGATTATTTTAGCGTTCATCGCAGGGGCAGGATTGGCCTTGTCGGGAGCTATTTTACAACTGGTTACCCGTAACCCATTGGCCGATCCCTATCTGTTTGGCATTTCAGCGGGAGCATCATTTGGCGCCGTTGTTTTAATGACGGTACTCTCCAGCATCAGCATGCTGGTAGTGCATTATCGGTCTTATTGGTGTTAAGTATCGCAGGGACTAACAGTTATAACCAAATAGAACGGATGCTGTTGGCGGGGGTCGCAACCTCATTTTTATTTAGCGCCGCAACCAGTGCTTTGCTATACCACAGCGATCCACAAGCAGCTGCCTCGATATTATTTTGGACCCTGGGAAGTTTTGCCCAAGCCCAATGGTCGATGTTAGCCCTCCCGACTGCGATCATTGGTCTGAGTTTATTGGCCTTCTTTGCTTTTTCAAGGCAGGTCATTGCGATATCGTCAGGTGATGAAACAGCCAGCTCATTAGGCGTTAATGTGCCCCAAGTTCGATTGTTAATGCTAATTATAAGCTCGCTTATCTGCGCTGTCATTGTCGCGGCTTGTGGCGGAATTTCTTTTGTCGGTTTACTCATCCCACACTTTGTCAGACTAGTATTTGGCCAAGATAAGATGAATAATTACTTATTCGTCGCAACAATCGGTGGTTTATTTATGATTTATGTCGATCTGGCCGCCCGCACTTTATTAGTGAATCAAGAAATTCCATTGGGAATTATCACCTCAGTGATTGGTAGTGCATTCTTTTTACTTATATTGCGTCAACGCAGTGCTAAATAGTGAGATCTCATGTTTAAAATTGAAGCGGTTTCGAATCACCAACTTGAACAAATCAAGCATAAAATCGATGCCAAAACTAAGCCACTTGGCTCCTTAGGCAAACTCGAAACACTCGCTCAGCAATTGGCACTTATTTTAGAGTGTGACCGACCAGAACTCACCAAACCAACCCAATTGGTTTTTGCGGGCGACCATGGTGTGGCAGAGCTTGGGGTATCAATTGCATCAAGTGAAGTGACAGGACAAATGGTCGCTAATTTTTGTGCTGGTGGCGCTGCAATTAATGTCTTCTGCCGTCAGGCTAACATGAACTTTAAAGTGATTGATTGCGGGACCAAGTACGAACAACCCGATCACCCAGCCTTAATCAAGCAGCGTTTAGGTGATTGCACCGAACCTTTTAATGTTAATCCAGCAATGTCAGATCAAGACGCGATGCTTGGTTTACGTTTTGGTCAGCAGATTGCCCAGGATCAAATTACTCAGGGTTGTAACATCATTGGCATTGGTGAAATGGGGATCGCCAATACCACATCAGCCGCCGCGATTATGATGGCACTTACGGGCTTAGATCTTGAGTATTGTGTTGGTAGAGGCACTGGGGTCGATGATCATAGCTTTGCCAGAAAGAAAGAAGTCATTAGCACTGCCATGTTACTTCACAATGAACAGCTAACATCACCACTCCAGGTGCTAGCCACGCTTGGCGGTTTTGAAATAGCCCAAATGACCGGTGCGATGCTAGGCATAGCTCAAGCAAAAAAAGTCATTCTTGTCGACGGTTTTATTAGCACCGTTGCCGCCCTATTAGCCGTTAAAATGTATCCGAACGCTCGTGACTACATGATATTC
>JABSRS010000250.1 GCA_013214885.1 Gammaproteobacteria bacterium | reverse complement strand
AACGGCGGCGAAACCAACTACATTCGCGCAACAGTGTCGTTATATCTCAACATTTATAATATCTTTATTCATTTACTAGCCTTAATCGGCTTTTCTGATGATTAATGTTTAGAACACTCGTATAATAAAAGCTTCGCACTTGCGAAGCTTTTTTCGTTTCTAAAGGTCAATAATGTCTCAAAATTTTGTCTTAATCGTTAATTCGTCACCCCAAAGCCAAGGGGCTTATAGCGCGTTTAAGTTTGCCACTGCCCTGCTAGAGCAAGGTCAAACACTGAGCCAGGTATTTGAGCTAATTACCTGTGTTGCAGCATCGTTACGTCGTGGGGTGGTTGATAGTGATTTGGCCTCAGATCAACAACTCGCTAGCAGTAACCTTGCCAGTGGCTTTCGTCTTGGTGGTTTAGGTGAGTTTGTAACAACCTCGGCTAACGCTGATAAATTAGTCCAATTTTAGGAGCCGTGATGAAAAATTTAGCCGTGATTAACTCATCCGCGCCTTATGGCAATAGTGGATTTCGAGAATCAATTGATTTACTGTTGGCCAATGCCAGTTACGATCGCCCCGTCGCATTATTTTTTTGTGGTGATGGTCTTTACCAACTAGTCGCCAATCAAAATCCCGACGCGATAAACGCCAAAGATATTACTAAAATGCTTGGCTTGCTCGAGCTTTATGATATTGAGGATGTTTATTTTTGCCAGCACTCGCTCCAGCAACGCAATTTAGCAGCATCGTCATTAATTATTGCTGGGTCAGAGCTCACAGCCGAGGCCTGGTTTGAGCAGCTTAGCCAATTTGATCAGGTGGTAAATTTTTAATGATGTTATTAATCGCAACCAAAAGCCCTTTTGCTAAGGCATTGCCTCTGCCAAATAAGCAATCAACCTTGTTACTTACCCAAGACGCGGTGTTGGCGACAAATATCGCCCAGTTAACGTTAGGTTTCGGCCAAGTGTATGCTTTAGCTGACGACGTGTCTGCACGTGGCTTAACCGCAGACGTTGCTTTGCATATCGAACTGATTGATTATCATAAATTTGTCCAATTAACCCTTAAGCACCAACCAATCGTTAGTTGGTAGTCAGCGTATATTTCAGGAATTTTTCATGTCACAAACAGGTATTAGTTTTAACGGGGTCGATTACGCCGTTGATAAACACGACTATTTATTAAACTTAGACGATTGGAATATCGAACTAGCACAGCATATTGCCTCGCTTGAGCAGATAACGATGACTGATGATCATTGGGAAGTGGTTAATTTTATTCGTGAGTTTTATATTGAATTTAATACTAGCCCAGCGGTAAGAATGCTCGTTAAGGCTGTTGGCAAAAAATTAGGGGCTGAAAAAGGTAATAGCCGTTACTTGTACAGCTTATTCCCAAAGGGACCTGCCAAGCAGGCAACCCGTATTGCAGGGCTGCCAAAACCAGCTAAATGTATTTAATTTTGCAGGGCTCAGTCAACATTGTAGGATTATGCCTAGTATTTTGGCTTAACCATGTTCTGTGACAACCATCGGCCAGCAAACGAATCGACTGTAATAGGTTATAAACCATCACGGGTTTAAAAACATCAAGCGACCCATTGATCACTTATGCTGCAGATTGTTTAACGATGCCTAGTGCCCTAATTAAAGGCTTAAGCATCGTTTCCTCACCAATCGTAAAATTGATTAATGAGCGCGCTATGTTTAGACAAACTGCGGATCAATACTCAGCGTTACATTTGAGTAAGCACCCACACAATAACCAGCGTTAGTACTAAGCTGCTGACAATAACACCACGAACCGTGGTCATTGGGCCTTGCTTTCCTGCGATGGCATTAGCTTCAAGTACACCAACAATTGCCAAAGCAATCCACATTGCCATGGTGCCAGATCCCATGCCATACCCCGCATAATGAGGGCCAGCCAGCATACAAAATGCCATCGGCGCCGAAAATAAGGTATTAGTTCGAGAGGCCAATAAAGCTTTGGCTCCGGCTGCTGCTGCATCGCCATCCACCATCCCGAGCGCAATTTGTTGGTTGGGCCAAATAATTAACCACACGTTCAAGAACATCAGCGTTCCCATTGTCGCACCAACGATAATATAGTCGTTCATCACCCTTAATTGATAAACTCCCATTAGCAACACTAAACCAGTTAGGAAGGTAAACATTGCCCCCCATCTAAACCACCAAAGTGCAGCAGGTGCCAACTTGGCTTTACCATCAGCCAATCCTTCAGGCGTTGCCGATTTAAAGTAGCCGCCTTGAATAAAGTTGAAATAGTATAAAAGTCCAATCCAAGTCATCCCGAATAGCAAATGCCCCCACCGCGCCAATATATTTATTAAATCCATGAATTCCATCATTTAGCCTCTCTATCATTAAGCTAGAACCTACAAACCACAAGGTTGAATCCTTACATTACTTAATACTTCCCTTAATTAAAGTTAGTATCACTTGCTGGAATAATCAATTTCAAGTCGATCATTACCCAGATATATCGACGGATAAATAGCAAAGTCTCCTTTTAATCTAAAATTCCGATGATTTGCTAACCTTGCCCAGTGCGCAAAAAAACCGACTCGATGGTCGGTTGATGTTGTGATAACAAATGGGTAGTTAACGTACCTAAGGTATTCTGCTATCGATTACTTTTGATTTAGCACGGTTATTGACAGGAAAAATTATAAACTTGGGCCAGATTTTTATTCCATCGCGCCACAAACTTGTCCTCAATATGTTCTCTAAGCCATTTGAGACCGGCATCGTTGTCTTGTCGTTTATGCCACAGCATCGATATTGGCGAATAGGGGATCTCAATTGGACAGCGGGTCACCGACAATTTACCACTGGCAACATGTTTGTATATCGCCCCTGCTGGTAATACCGAAATCAGATCGGTTTCCATTAACAATGGTGCGGCCGATGAAAAATGATTGACCGTCATCGCCACTCGTCTGGTTAGGCCATGTTGATGTAGCACCCTGTCGGTCACGCCATAGCTATCGCCAGATAATGACACTAGCAAATGCTCTGCAGCAGCAAATTCTTCAACGCTGAGATCTGGTTTAGCCAACGGATGATCAACGCGCATCGCACAGAGGAAGCAGGTATCAATTAAGTGACTGGAACTAATGTTCGAGCTATCTGGAATGATGGAGCTAATGACCAAATCAACCTCGGCATCATCGAGCACCCGCTGGGCTTTATCGATAGTATAAGGCACTGCATGAAGGTTGATACCTGGAGCATGCTGTTCGAAGAATTGGCGCATCTCGAGCCATAGACTATCAACGATGATATCAGTGACCGCAATACGAAAAGTCCGTTTAGCAGTTTGTGGCTCAAAATTATCGGGGGCAATAGCCTGATTGAGCTTATGCAACGGATCCTTGATCTGTTGCCACAGGTTTTTAGCAAACGTGGTCGGTTGAATATTACGACCGTCTTTAACAAACACATCGTCTTTCCAGGCACTGCGCATTCGTGCCACCGCATTAGAGACCGCAGGTTGAGTCATCGATAACCGCTGAGCGGTACGAGTGATTGACCTTTCTGTCATCACGCTATCAAAAATGACCAATAAATTGAGTTCTTGTGGTCGCATAATCCTAGGCTCCTCGGTTATCCAAAGTGGTATCCCTAAGCCCAGAAATACATTAATTTCTAAGATGCTTAAGCAAGTAACACATCATAATATTTTATGCGTTATCTAACCAGCCTTATTTACTCATCACATTTAGTTATGTATAAAATACAAATTTATGATTATTAATGATGAATAATCCGACATAAAATGGATTCATAGAAAATTTATTGGAAATAATGATGAACAAGAAATTAACCCTACGCTGGCTCTTAAGCGCACTTATCACCAGTGCGTTGGTCGCCTGTCAACCACAAGTTGACGAGCAAGCCAGCAATGCCCAGCCACCAGCGCCACAAATTACTGTGGCTCTGGTGATCAGCGAACGTGTCACCGAGTGGGATGAGTTCACTGGCCGACTAGAAGCCCCACAAACTGTCGCCCTACGTCCGCGGGTCTCGGGTTATATTGAACAAGTCGCCTTTAAGGAAGGTTCGTTGGTCGAGCAAGGCCAAGTTTTATTCATTATCGACGCCAAGCCTTTCGAGGCTCAGGTTAATCGTCTCAAGGCCGATGTCGCTGATGCTCAAAGTCAGGCATTGCTGGCCAAGCGTGAACTTTCGCGTGGCCAACGGCTAAAAAAACAACATGCGATTTCTCAGGAAGAACTCGATAATCGCGTCGCGCGTCAGCAACAAAGTCTTGCCAGCGTGCAATCAAGAACAGCGGCCTTGGCCATTGCTCAGTTAGACCTTGATTATACGATGGTTAAAGCACCGATTAGCGGCCGTATTTCTCGCGCTTTAATCACCAAAGGTAACTATGTCACCGCTGGGCAAAGTGAATTAACCTCGCTAGTCTCTACCGATAAGGTCTATGCCTATTTCGATGCCGACGAACGTACTTTCTTGAAATACAACCAACAGGTTCGTGAAGGTAGCCGTGCTAGCACTCGTGATAACAACTCACCTGTAATGATGGGTCTGGCTATCGATAATGACTTCCCCTATAGCGGGCATATCGATTTTATCGACAACCAGGTTAACCGCCAGACTGGTACCATTCGCGCTCGCGCAGTGTTTGATAACACCGATGGTCGTTTTACCCCAGGCTTGTTTGCCCGGATAAAATTGATTGGCAGTGCCAGTTATCAGGGGATCCTAATTGATGATAAGGCCATTGGTACCGATCTCAATAATAAGTTTGTGCTGGTATTAGATAAAGACAACGCGGTGCAATACCGCACGGTGATCCTAGGTCAGAAGCATCACAATCTGCGCTTGATCAAACATGGCCTAATCGCCGGCGACATCATAGTAGTTAAAGGCCTCCAACGGGTTCGCCCAGGCGCGCATGTTAATCCAACACGCGTTGCAATGGCTGATGACAGCGTTATCGCCCAACTAAAACAACAGCAACAACGGGTCGATGCAATTCAAACCGACGTTGAATTGGCGGCAGCTCAAGCCTTGCCAATGACTCGCGGTTAAGGACTTATCATGAAATTTTCACAATTCTTTATTTCCAGACCAATCTTCGCCGGCGTGATCTCACTGATGATCATGATCGCTGGCGCGATTGCGGTGTTTAAATTACCTATCACCGAGTACCCAGAGGTAGTACCGCCAACAGTTGTGGTCAGTGCGAGCTATCCTGGTGCCAATCCTACGGTGATTGGTGATACTGTCGCAACACCTCTAGAACAAGCAATTAACGGCACCGAAGGCATGTTGTATATGTCATCACAAGCGACCTCTGACGGCAGATTGAGCCTGACGGTGACCTTTGAACTGGGCACCGACCCCGATGATGCCCAAGTGCTAGTGCAAAATCGCGTCGCTCGTGCCCTACCTCGATTACCACAAGAGGTGCAGCGCCTAGGCGTAGTGACCGAAAAATCATCACCAGACTTAACCATGGTAGTTCACCTAACTTCCCCTGACGATCGTTATGACATGTTATACCTGTCGAACTATGCCAACCTCAATGTTAAA
>JABSRS010000249.1 GCA_013214885.1 Gammaproteobacteria bacterium | reverse complement strand
ACTGACTATGCTGAAAAAGTGTTACAGCTTGTTTATTGAGCACACGTAATATTGCCCTGAATATTTAGTCTTGACTGATCAGCATTATGCACTAGCGTGAAGCTTTTGAGTGGTTTTTTAGCATGCGACATCGATCCTACTAAAAGCGGCGTAGCGATGTCGTTAATGACAATATTAAAGGGCAATCTCTTCTTGCCTCCCCGATAATAAAAATGGTTTTTCTAAATAAGAAATAGGAATGATTGTTATTTATAATTAACATTGCTGGATTAAAAGTCAATACAGGCACGTATTGATTCAATAAAAATGAAGGAATTACTATGTTACAGTTTGTGGTAGGCGACAGATTTTCTAGTTTATCGCAGGACAAATTATATATTACCTACAGCGATTTTATAAAAAAAACCTTAAGTCAAACGCCATCAGCAATTGAACATCCATTTTACATGCCCGCTCAAGGTTTAAATCAAGGCTGTCGACAAAAAATTAGTAATGAAAACGCACGATTGAATAACAAAAAAAATTCTGATGTCATTATTATGCAGAGTAAAGAAGCGATGCATAAGTCGAATCAAAAGAATGTATTAATCACAAAATTACGAACCATTGCATCAGGCCAATACCAATCTGAGTTAATTATCGATAATGATAACGAATTTCTACTCGATCATTTTAGCGGTCAGCATATCCCAGGAATGATTTTTCTAGAAGCAACAAGACAGCTATCAATTGCATCATGGGCCGCTTTGGTTGACGATGACCCGGATAACGTCTCAATGATTATTAATGATATTCATTGTGAATATAAAAAATTCGCTTTTCCTTTTTGTATTCATATAACAGTCAATATTCATCCTGTTGGCGAAAACTATCAAGTCGATATTAACTTTACTCAGAACAATGACGTTGTCGTTCGAACCTTTGGCACATTCAAAGTAGTACCACGTCAAAAATTATCCAAAATGGAAAATCTGCTGATGAAAAAGAAAAGTGGTCAACGAAGCAAGCAATTACTCAATTTAATGACTAAGGGTAATTCACCACAAAGAGTATCTCAATGAACATCGATAAGAATGTACTCATCGTTGGTGGTGGCCCTGCGGGGTTAACTTTAGGATGTTTATTATTAACCTATGGTATACCTTGTACTATCATTGAAAAACGTACGGTACGACTACCTTTCTCAAAGGCATTTAGCCTCCACGCCCGCACAGTTGAATTGCTTGAACTCATTGGTATAGGTCAGAAAATAAAACAACATGCGTTAGCGGTTAAAAAAATGAATATCCACTCAGAACGCAGCCATGTATTCAATTTCGATTTTTCATTATTAGATATTCCTAATTTTGACCGCGTATTTAGCTTGGAACAATACAGACTTGAAGAGTTACTCGCTGAGCAGTATGAGACCTTAGGAGGCACTATTGAGTATGGCGTCGAGTTAACAAACCTAAATCAAACGGACAGTAATATTATCGC
The DNA here is from genome assembly GCA_013214885.1 of Gammaproteobacteria bacterium. Taxonomy (GTDB): domain Bacteria; phylum Pseudomonadota; class Gammaproteobacteria; order Enterobacterales; family Psychrobiaceae; genus Psychrobium. The sequence goes on along the minus strand of JABSRS010000249.1, from coordinate 4,106 downwards.
ATATTTACGTAGTGATGATACAGACTACTCTCAAAATCATGACTTTGTGATAGGTTGCGACGGTGCTCAAAGTATTGTCAGAAAGAACTTAGAAATAGGTTTTCCCGGACGACATTATGATGAAAGCTTTATTGTCGCTGACGGGCAGCTAACAACTCAATTTAAACGCTCTAATATTAACCTTAGCCAAGGGCATACCTTCCTTTCGCCTAAAGGCTATACTATGTTATTTCCACTGCCAAATGGTAAGCACCGCATTGTTGTTGATACTCCACAGAGTAGGCTAAACAATATTCCCTTCGATGAAACACTGTTCAATAAATTACTTGATGAACGAGGTTTTCCTGATTTACGTTTTGAGCATATTGATTGGTTATCTAAGGCTAAGCTAAATAACAAACTAGTTGAACAGTATGTCCATCAGCGAGTTATTTTAGTCGGAGATGCATGTCATATTCATAGCCCGGTCGGAGGGCAAGGTATCAATTTAGGAGTCCAGGATAGTTTTAATTTAGCTTGGAAATTAGCTTTGATTATCAAAAACAAATCCAGTATTAAATTACTACAAAGTTACAATAATGAACGTCGATTCATTGCTGAACAAGTCTTAGGCTCCACGGATAAATTACATAGATTATTCACCACTAGTAATTTTTTGACCGTTATGTTGCGAGATAACATCCTGCCGATATTGAGTCAATATCCCAGATTAAAAAAGAAAATGGTGATGGAAGCTTCGGGCATGAGCCATAGTTATCAGGCGCTTATTTCTAACCAAAATAACCAAACTCAATTTAGAGCTGGTGATCGTATGGCTAATTTACAGCTAAATAATGGTCACACGATTAGTCGGCTTTATCCTTTATTAAATCTCGATAAATATACTTTATTACTACTCGCAGATCAGCATGAAATAAAAAAACAATTAGTTACCTTTCAACATCCCTCATTGCAAGTTATCCAGCTCTCAAACCAGAGCATAATACAAGGTGAATCTTTTCATTACAGCTTAGTCAGAGAGTCGCTGACTCCATTACAAAATAAGAATTTATCATCAAATACCTTTGTTTTTGTTAGACCAGATTGCCATATTCAACAGGCTGGTCACATTAAAAACGCCACGGAAATACCAGATCTAATTACCCAATTCATCGCAAATAACCTAACCGATATCGGCATTAAGGGATCACCATGAATTTAACCAACAAGTATGCAGAGCTTGTCACTAAGCATCCAATAAAAGTTTTGCTATTGATGCTATTTATAACCGTCATTATTGGCAGTGGTTTATCTAAAATGACCATTCGAACCAATCAAGATGCCGATTTACCCGAAAACGATCCTATCGTCGCGACTAAAAAGCGCATTGATGATATTTTTGGTGATAAAACCGAAATAATGATCGGTATTCACCATAGCAATATATTTCAAAGTAGCACCTTAGCTAAAGTTGCAAAAATTTCAAATGAACTGAAACGAGTCGACTTTGTAGTACCAGATCAAATCAACAGTTTAGCTACCGTTAATAATGTTGTTGGTAAGGATTGGGGACTTGATGTTGGTGTTTTCATGAAAACAGTGCCAACCGATAACGCTGGGCTAAAAGCTCTTGAGCAAGAAGTCAAACGTAATATCCTAGTCAATAATCGACTGGTATCTGGGGATAGCCAGTTTACAGTGATCACTGCACAGGTGGATCCAGGATACGATCAAGCGACCTTATATAATCAAGTTTATGCCATTGTTGATAAATACCAAGGACCCGAACAAATTTATGTCACTGGTGAACCAATCTTTACTCAAGAGATTGATGGTGGTATTCAAAAAGACACTGCAACCCTAATCCCATTAGCGTTATTGCTAATTATGATTGGTTTATTTGTCTGCTTTAGAAATGTGCGCGGTGTAGTATTACCGATGATTTGCGTCATCTTAAGCATTATCTGGGCTATGGGAATGATGGGGCATTTGGGATTACCTCAAACGGCAGTATCGACGGCTCTGCCATTACTGCTGGTCACTATTGCTAGCTCCTATTCGATTCACATTCTAATTTATTATTATAATGAACCGGTATCGAGTAAAACACGAGTACAACAGGCTTTAGCCAAAGTACTACCATCTTTAATACTCGTCGGCGTCACTTCAGCGCTTGGGGCCGCATCATTAGCGGTTTTCGAAATATTAATGATCAAAGAATTCGCCATTGCTTCGATGGTCGGAATTCTTGGTGCTTGGTTAATCAATGTTACGGTATTACCAGCTATTTTGCAGTTATGCATTAACATTAAAGATCGCAAAGATCAGCAGCAACGGGCAGGTACGTCAACATTAGACCGGTTGTTAATCACAGTCACTGCTTTTTCTCTACGACATAAATTTAAGGTAGTTTTTAGCTATCTGTGTTTAACCTTAATCGGCGTTTATGGCATTAGTCAAATCAAGACGGGCTTAGATTTTTTAGATTTATTTAAGCCAGACAATCAAGCAAGAGTTGCATTTAACGTATTTAATGACTCACTAGCTGGCGCTCGGTATTTTAACATTATGATCACTGCCAAAAACAGTGGCGACATTCAAACCGTTAAATATATTGAATTTATTAAAGATTTCCAAACCTATATGGATCAACAACCAGGTGTTGGTTATACCCATTCGATTAGCGACATCATTAATCAAATATCCGATGCCATCAATGTCGACAGTGAGCAAAAAACACCAATAGCATCTGACGAACAACTTGCTCAATATATGCTGCTATATGATATGTCTGGCGATCCGGGTGATTTTTCAAATTTGGTCGATTATCAGTATCAACGGGCAAAAATTCAGGTGATGTTAAAGACTTCAAATCCTGATGAACACCGAGCGCTCTATTTGACCGCAAAGCATTATTTAGATCAACATTTACCGCAAGGGGCATCCGCTGATTTTGGTGGTGACATAATCTTATGGCTAGCCAAAGTGGATTACATCATCAAGGGTAAAATTGAAAACATTATTGTTGCACTCTTATTGATAATCGTTCTATGTTCCCTCGCTTATCGCTCTTTTTCTGCTGGCCTACTTGGGGTATTACCTATTGCATTTGGGGTCATTTTGACTTTCGCCTACATGGGATTTTATGGTCTGCGTTTAGATATGCCAACTTCGATTATTACGGGGATAGCCATAGGGATCGGAATTGATTTTTCAATTCACTATTTGAGTAAATTACGGATAAATATGATCAGTTTAGGTAATTATTCAGAGGCCTTATCGCTAACGGCGGTTACTTCTGGCAAAGCCGTATTTTTTGATACATTTACCAATATGTTAGGTTTCTCAATGTTGATATTTTCGGCATTTAAACCGGTCCAAGTTTTTGGCTACTTAGTGTCATTCACGATGTTGATTATGGGATTAAGTGTGATCTTTCTATATCCAGCACTCATTGCGATCGTCAAACCTAAATTTATATTTGCAGCTAAAGAGCCTGATGAACCAGTAACCATCACCAAGCAACCAGCTACATCACGTATTTAATTTTACTTAATTTAAGGAATAGAGATGAAATTTAACAGATTATTAGCGCTGATCTTCAGCCAAGGGATCTTGGCTACGATGCTAATTAGTCCAGCTATCGCCCAAGAAAAACAATTATCGGCTCGGCAGATTATGGTTAAAAATGAGCGGGCACGTAAAGCCGAAATTAGTGAAGTAGCTCAAATAACCATGACCTTAATCAATAGCCACGGTAATAAGCGGATCCGTAAAGCTACCTTCATTTTAGATGATAGCAATCCTGTTTTACGCAAATCCTATATGAGGTTTAGCTCTCCAAAAAATATCAAAGGGACTTCCTTCGTCCAGTTAGAACACCAAACTAGAGAAAATGATCGTTGGTTATATTTACCAGCGCTACGCAAGACTCGCCGTATTTCTGGTAGCTCAAAGACTGATAGCTTTGTCGGTACTGACTTTAGTTTTGAAGATTTTGAAATTCTCGATGGTGAGATCGCTGGTAAGAAACGCATCTATACCATCTTACGCGAAGAAATACGCAATGGTGAAGAATGTTGGGTAATTGAGGCTTTACCTGCAACCGAGCTGGAAAGTAAGGAAAG
>JABSRS010000025.1 GCA_013214885.1 Gammaproteobacteria bacterium | reverse complement strand
AGAACTTTCGAACGAACGACTCTTTGCGACCACCAATGGTGAATTACTTAACGGCTATTATGTTCAAACGGTTGAGTTGGTTAATGCCCCCTTCAAACTGATTTATTTTGAATCTGAAGATGTACTCTTTGGTGAATCATGGCGTCAGTTTGTGATCAGTCTAGTATCGATCATGCTGGCGTTATCAATTTTGATTTCGGTCGTTCACTGGCTGGCGAATAAATCGTTTGTTGGCCCTGCGTCTAAATTAATGCTCCATCTCGAATCATGTGCCAAAGAACCCATTGCACCACCATCAGATATCAGTGCAGGTTGGCGACCATTTTTTGTTTTAATCAGCCGAATATTCTCTGAAAATAAAAATTACACACTCCAGCTCGCTGAAGATAACCGTCAACTCGATATTCAAGTGGCGCAACGCACTGAAAAGTTACGTGAGACTACTCAGCAACGCGAGCTTGAATATGCTTTATTACGTTCATTAATTGATTCAATTCCCGATATTATTTATTACAAAGATACCCATGGCAATTATTTAGGCTGTAATAAAGCCGCGATTGAATTATTTGGTGTCCCTGAGAAAAAATTAATTGGCTTAAAGGGTCATGATTTCCTCGATGATGATTTGGCCCAAAAGCTCCACCAAGGTGACTCTAAGGTATTGAGTGCTCGGCAAACGGTGACCTTGCAACAATCATTAGACAGCAATGATCAAACCCGATTATGGCAAACCCAAAAAACTCCATATACCACAATGGACGGTGAGCTCCTTGGTATTATTGGGGTCGCGCGCGATATTACTCAAGAGCACCAAGCGGCCGAAAAGCTGCGCCGCAGTGAAGAGCGTTACTACTTGGCAATGGATGCGGTAGAAGAGGGGCTGTGGGATTGGTATATCGACAGCGATGCGCTGCATTGTAATCCAGCTTATTTTACCATGCTCGGTTATCAGCCCTCCAAGGTATTGCCAAGTTGGCAAGGTTTTAGAAACTTAGTACATCCCGATGATTGGGATTTGGTGGCGATTAAAATCAATGAACACTTAGCCAATCCGAAGATTGCTTACGATCATGAATTTAGAATGCGAACGCATCAGGGTGACTATGAATGGATCCTCGCGCGCGGTAGCGTGGTTGGTTTTGATGATCATAATAAACCTTTGCGGATGCTCGGAACTCACAAAAACATCACCAAGCGTAAAGAATTCGAAGTGAAAATTGTTGAGGCTAAGCAAGAGGCTGAAGCAGCAAACCGCTACAAAAGTGAATTCCTGGCTAATATGAGTCACGAAATCCGCACCCCAATGAATGGGATTATGGGGATGATTCAGTTGGTGCAGCAAACAGGCATTGACCATCAACAAGCCGATTATTTAAATAAAGCACAAAGCTCGGCCAACTCGCTGCTACATATTATTAATGACATTTTAGATTTCTCAAAAATTGAAGCGGGTAAATTGTCACTCGAAAGTGTTCCTTTCAGATTGGAAGAGGTATTAGATGCCGTCGTTAATGTCAACGTATTAGCGGCGCAGGATAAACAACTTAATTTGATTTTAGATGCCCCTAATGCCCCTCTGATGTTGATGGGAGATCCGCTGCGGCTTAATCAAATTTTGACCAATGTCGTTTCTAATGCCGTTAAATTTACTGAGCAGGGCTATGTTGAAATTCATTGTAAACTTAATGCTGAACACTCAAAACGAGTAACATTAGAATTTAAGGTGACCGATACTGGTGTTGGTATTGAGTCGGCTAAATTACCGAAATTATTTAAAGCCTTTAGCCAAGCCGACGGTTCAACCACTCGTCAATATGGCGGCTCTGGCTTGGGGTTATCAATTTCTCAACACTTAGTTCAAATGATGGGGGGGGAACTTAAGGTAGAGAGTGAGTTTGGGCAGGGCAGCTGCTTTAGTTTTACCCTTGACTTTGAACTAGAGCACCAAGCACAACCTTCGGTGTGGCAGTTACCAACAACGTTGCAGCAATCGAGCGTCTTGTTAATTGAGCCCGCTAAGCGCGCATGTGAGCTTTATCAGAACATGTTGGTTAATATTGGTTTTTCAGTCACCGCTCGATCAAATTTAAGTGAGGCACTCGAACTGATCGATGCCGGAGAACAATTTCAAACGATTTTGCTCGATTGGACTTACCACAAAGCGCCCGATGGCTTAAAAATTCTGGCCGATCTTTCACGAGAATCATTAATCTTTTTGTTGGCCAGTTATGGTGATGATGTCATGAAAGAAGCAGGGGTTAGCAGTTTAGTACAAGGGGTTTTTAGTAAGCCACTGGCCCCAGTCAATGTGATGAAACAAGTCTGTCAATTTTTAAGTCCAAGCGTGACAGCTGCGCCAGTTAAAAAAGTGATTAAGACGCAATCTAAAGGGCTGCTATTGCTGGTGGACGACAATATTATTAACCAGCAAGTGGCCAAAGGCTTACTTGAATCGCAAGGTTATCAGGTCGATTTAGCCGCTAACGGTCAAGAAGCGATTGACGCTGTAGCCGCTCAACATTATCAAGTGGTGCTGATGGATATTCAAATGCCAGTGATGGATGGTTTGGCGGCGACTCGGGTCATTAGAGAAACTTATTCGGAATCTCAATTGCCGATAATCGCTATGACGGCTCATGCCATGACTGGGGATCGGGAAAAAAGTATTGAGGCGGGAATGAACGATCACATAACCAAGCCATTGGTACTGAAAGAAATGTTTGAGACAATTGCCCGCTGCATCAATGAGTCAACGCCGTAATAGCAATAGTAACCTCACCGATTATTGTATATAGTATCCCGAACTTTTCGTGTGGGATACATTGGTGAATTACTCTAGATTGTTACAATTAATTGGTGGCTTGGTATTATTAAGCTTTATTTCAGTGGCGGCATTGGCTGATGATTTCGATGACAGCGTCAGCAAATTAACGCTTAAAACAGGTTTTTTTAATCTGTACGGTGATCGCCAACAATCCGCATTGTTATTAGAGATTTCCGAGTTAAATCAGCCATTTATTTATGTCACTAGTTTGCCGCAAGGGCTTGGTTCCAATGATATTGGTTTAGACCGAGGACAGATCGGCGAGTCGCGTTTAGTTCAGTTTGAACGCTTTGGTCGCAAAATTGTGTTGCGTCAACTGAACCCTTATTATCGTGCGATTAGTGACAATGTTAGTGAAAAACTAGCCGTCAACCAAGCCTTCGCCGAGTCAATTATTACCAGCTTCGAATTAGTTGCACAGCGTGATAATAAATTACTTATCGATGTTAGTTCATGGCTTATTCAAGATGTTCATGGCGTCGCGGCGACGCTCAAAGGTGCCGATGCTGGCAATTATCAAATTAACACCCAGACCTCGGTCGTTGATTGGTCGCAATCTAAAAGTTTTGTTGATAATACGGAGTTAAGCGCTGTTGTTACCTTAAATGGTGAAAGCAAAGGGCGCCATATTAGTAGCGTCACACCTGATTCTCGTTATGTTTCTTTACGTTTTAGACACTCGTTGGTGAGACTGCCTGACGAAAACTATCACAGTCGAAAATTTGATCCATACAGTGGCTACTTCCCGTTTGAGTATCTCGATTACGCTCAACCTATTGCCAAGCCATTGGCGAAAAAATTTATTTATCGCCATCGCCTAACCAAAAATGACCAAGGCCAGGTTGAGCAGCCAATTACTTATTATCTTGATCCTGGCGTGCCAGAACCCGTACGCGGTGCCTTGCTTGATGGTGCTCGCTGGTGGACTGATGCGTTTGAGCGCGCAGGCTTTAAAGGCGGTTATAAGGTTGAAATTTTACCTGAGGGGGCTGATCCGCTAGATGTTCGCTATAACGTGATTCAGTGGGTTCACCGCTCAACTAGAGGTTGGTCTTATGGTAGCTCGGTCGCCGATCCTCGCACGGGTGAGATTTTAAAAGGCCATGTCAGCTTAGGCTCGCTACGAGTGAAACAAGATTACCTAATTGCGATGGGGTTACTTGGTGGTATCGATAAAGCCGTGGCCCAGCAGCAAGCGCAAGAAATGGCCTTAGCAAGGATCCGTCAGCTAGCGGCACACGAAGTAGGGCATACGTTAGGTGTGGCCCACAACTTTGCCGCTAGTGTTAAAGAGCGCGCGTCGGTGATGGATTATCCTCATCCTTTGATTGAACTAACCAATGGGAAAATTGATATATCCAATGCTTACGGGGTTGGCTTAGGTGCATGGGATAATTACGTGATCAATTATGGTTACGGTGAATTTAGTGATCCGAGCCAATTGAATCAATTAATTAGTCAAACCAAAGCACAGGGCTTTAAATTTATTTCTGATAGCGATGCCCGTGCGGCTGGTGGTTCAAACCCGTGGGCGCATTTATGGGATAATGGAGCAAAGGCCGATCAAGAGTTAGTACGCTTAATTAAGGTGAGACAGCAAGCGTTGAACAACTTTAATAGCTCGATACTCGATCCGTCGTTGGCTCATTCTGAACTTCGAGAAATGCTAGCCCCTATTTACTTGCTGCACCGTTATCAGGTTCAAGCGGCGAGTAAAATTATTGCTGGGGTAGATTTTAACTATGGATTATCGGGTCAACCGTTGAGCCATCACGTGGTCGATAGCCAGTGGCAACGTCAAGCATTAGCCGCATTACTTCAAACGTTAACCGTAGATTTCTTAACCCTGCCTCAAGACATTATTAGTCAATTGCCGCCCAAAGCTTATGGCTTTTATGCCAATCGTGAAAGTTTTAGCTCAAGTCTTGGTCATAATTTTGATCCACTGGCCATTGCCGAGGCTAGCGCGAGACATAGCTTGAAGTATTTATTAAATAGTCAGCGCCTTAATCGACTAACCCAGCAGCTGTCAATGGATTCAGAGCAGCTATCGGTTGGTGAGGTAATCAGTTCTGTTATTGATGGCAGTTTAAAAGCTTTCAGTGCACAACGAGCGAAAAGACTCGATGGTTTGGTCGCAAAGCGAGTCGAATATGTTGTTATCGAACAACTGCTGAAAGCTTATCATAGCGTCAGTATCGCTCCAGAGACACGATCGGAATTAGCTGTTGAAATAAACAAGCTAACCAAGTGGTTAGTTCGCCAAGGAAAGAAAGGGCCAAAATCATTACGTAGTCATTACCGAGTCTTAGCGCAAGGACTTGAGAAGGGGCTAGAGGATGATCAGTATAAAATAATCGGGTCTCCCGCTAAATTACCGCCTGGTTCGCCAATTTAATTAAGCAAAGTGAAAGTAGCGACAAGTTTTTTGATCTAACCCAATAATAAGATGGCTGTTGCCGGTTATTATTGGGTTTTTTGATAATTAGTTTATTCTCATGGATAAGATCAAACAACAAATTATAGAATTACTAGAGTTTCCAGCATTTAAAATGCAAGGGCAATTACAATTAGATGATTGTCCTCATTCTGGTTTTTACAATGCCAATGACGAACAATGTGCCGATTGCTTTCAAGGGGTTGAATGTCTGTTCGTCGGTAACACAGAAAGCATCAGTAGTTGTCAGAAAAAAGCCTTTGATCGCTTAATTTCACAGTTAAAAATCGGCATTGACTATATCGATGTTAATTTGCAGCCGAATCATCGTAGTCGCCGGCGCTGTTATTGTGAAAATTGCAGTTGGCTCGAACGTGCTAATGCGACATTAATCACTGCTGAGAAATTAGTTAAGTAACAGTCGCCAGCTTAAGCTTGGGGTTGATATTTAAAAAGTGCTCTTTCATCATTGCTTGAGCGCTAAAAAATTTGCTGTCTTTGTATGGGAACTTCATAAACCCAGAGACACCAGTTCCTTTAATTAATGGCACCAAAGCAATTAACTTATCGATCAGTTGTTTAAAATTCTGTTGCTCAGAGTCATCTAGTAACGACAAATAATTATGGATCTTTAAGTCTTTCTCTAGTGCTTCAAAAATAATACAGCCAGTGTGATGGACTAAATTCATTTGGGCTAATATTTCCATCATTTGATCGGGCAATACTAGGAGCTCATCAGGATCTTTCTCATCTTCAAAATATGAATGTAATCGGCTTTCGTCGGTGATTTTGCCACGATGGTGAACTTCAAATTCTAGGGTTTCAATAGCACTTGGCTGATAAGGTAATTGCGAATTTTCACGCTCGATATGTTTGGTCTGCCGCGCATTAAAGAAACAGGCCTTAAAAATCCCCTCACGGTCGATTGCGCGAGCTAATGTCACCATGTTATTAACGGCACTGTTAAATGATGAGTGAAGGCTTTGATCATAGAGATTAAGGTTCGAGTCAATATACAAGCCGTCATCCTGCCAGTGAATGGCTAAGCCACCGACAATTGGGAACTTACTGAGGCGGCTAACCGCCGCTAAGAAAGCTTTGGAATTGTCGCCCATGCCACCGAGGAAATTTTTGTAGTAATTATCGAGTTGGGCATCATCAATATTGTCAAAATCACTTAAATGCGCTTCCTCTTTCAGAAATGATTTTCTTGACGTGTAAACAACCGATTCCAGATTGGATGTTGGTGGATGGACCCAGACAGGTAAGTCGCTAGTCGATTGTACGATTGCCTCTGGGGGGACCACAATGTTTTTCATGTATTTGATATTTTTAATAAAATAGTCGCCCGCTTGATGACGAAGTTTAATGTCATTGCTTAGCATGTTTTGTAACGTAGTAGCGAACTCGCGAGGCAGCCCTAGTGAAGTTGCAGGGATGACTTGCGAGCCAAAGCGGCATGACTGCCCTGAAGCTAAGGCATATAAGGTGCCAGCGAGCCCTTGCTCGTCAAAACGAGGTGATGAAAGAGCACCATTGAGTTGTTCTTCACCAATAAAATAGACGTCGCCTAGCCTGGCGTTACTATGTTGTAAATCACCAGACATCAGCTCCATCACATTGGTTGACATAAACTGCCCTGTGCAATCGAGCTGGGCATAGACCGAAGAGCCCCAATCGATTAAGCCAACTCGGTCGTTTTTCTCATCATAAACTATGTTAGAAGGCTTAATATCACCATGAATAATGGTTTTAGGTAATTGGCGCAATTTACATAATATTTTCGCTATTTGACTGGCAATACTAATAATAATTTGGGGGCTGAGTGGGCCATTTTTAATTGAATATTGCTCAAGATCGATACCTATTGCCCGCTCCATGGCTAAGATCCGTTGCTTACCAATTTTAAAATAACCGAGATTTTTAGGGACTAACTCATGATCTACTTGCTCAAGCATCAACCCTTCTTCTTCGAGTCTGTCTTGAACATGTTCAGGTAAGGTGATCCGAGAAAACTTGAACACATAATGCTCATCGGCAGGTGACAGTGCCGAAAAGGCAAAACCATAGGCGCCCTTGCCAATGTATTGAGTTTGGCGATAGCCAAGTTGCTGCAATTGGTGGTGACACAGGTCAATCCATCCCCGAAGCTTTTCAGCGTCAGCATGATTAAGCAAATAGATTGATTGCTCTTCGGAAATGTAAAATTGCTGCAGGTTGGGTTGGCTCATTGGACTATTTTATCATTGGAGTAGCCCCTAGAATATTCGTATTATGGTGTTTTCGCAATTTAACTTAGTATATATCACGTTCAATAGTGGTTAATGTTTGCACGATAGACTGTTTTTTTGAAAATATTTAACGAAAAATTGATATATATCTTGGATCAATCGCAATTGTTTAATTATTCTTACGCCACAGGCTTATCAAAGACTGGCGTATCGTAAGATACAATTATAATAATCTGGAGATTAAAAATGTTAAAAAAACGCTACATTGCAATGGCAATCGCTCTATCTGTTCCTATGCTAGCTAACGCCGCAGGCGATGCCGCTGCTGGTAAAGCAAAATCAATGATGTGTTCTGGTTGTCACGGTGCTGACGGCATGGCTATCGCACCAATGTACCCAAACCTTAAGGGTCAAAACGCTGCTTACATCGAATCTTCGCTAAAAGCATTTAAAAACAAGACTCGTACTGGCGGTATGTCTGTTATGATGTACGGTATGGCTGCACCTTTATCAGACGCTGATATCGCTAACCTAGCGGCATATTACAGCTCGTTAAAATAAGCTGAAACTTATTCGTAAAAATGCCGCTTACCTTGGTAAGCGGCATTTTATTGTCTAACAATACAGATTATTAGATATTTTTCTTCTTCTGACGTTTAGCATAACGAAAGCTAAGCCGAACAGAGCCAAAATTGATGGCTCAGGAATTGCTTTGGTTGCTGAAATAGAAAATGAAGTCTCTAGAACATTTATAGCTGATTCTCTCGTTAAAAAGCCATTACAACCAGCTGCTGCTCCCACGGCAAGACAAGCTTGATTATTAAGGACAGATAGTACGTTATTAGCATTAAAACTGAGGCTTAAAGTGTACTCATAGTCACCGATAATAAAGCTCTGATTTAATGCCTCAGAGTTTTCCAATACAAATATATCAGCACAACCGTTATCGTGAACGGTCCCAGCTACATTTGCTGCTAAACCATCTTCACAAATACCATCAATTCCGCCATTGTTTTGGGTTTCATAAAAACGAATATTAAAGGAAATGTCAGGTGCTAAAAATGGAACACCAGTAATGGGAGCCGTGGCATTTAATGCTAAGCGAGTAAATAACGTCGTTGTTAATAATGATTCTGAATTACTCAGAGGGGTAATAGGGTTGTTACTATGGGTTAATGTACTGCCAGCAACATCTCCCGCGTTGGTTTGCAAGTTTGATCCAGTTACTTGAGTTACTACCAATGAGCTACGATCGTCTTCGGGAATATAAGCAAACCATGATAACTTTGTTGGATCGCCTAGTGAGTTATTATTACTTGCGATAACAGCATCATTACTTGCATCGTCAACTGGTGCGTAGGTACTAAATCCACTAACGATATCATAGTCCCAATCAGTAATGAGACCCGCATTGGCTGTGCTCGATATGATTAGTAGTGCGAAAATTAGTGACAGATATTTAAATTTTTGCATATATTCTCCTGAGTTTTTATGAAAAATATGTATGCATAATATGCGCCATCACTATAAAATCAATGAGTTAACCTTTTCTTGTGCGGTAGATTAGTATTAGTGTAATAAAAATGGACACAAAGTGTATTACTTTTATGCAAAAAAGCCATGCTCAATGAGCATGGCTTTTGGATTAATCTTTTTTAAAGCAGATTAACGTCTTAGCTTATAAGGCTTCGATGGTCGTACGTTGCTCTTTTAATTTAACAACGGTTTGTTCCATTTCTACCATTTTCGCGCGCTCTTTCTCAATCACTTCAGCAGGTGCTTTGCTAACAAAACGCTCGTTAGATAGTTTTCCCGACGTACGAGCCAAGTCTTTCTCTACTTTCTCGAGTGCTTTAGCAATACGCGTTAGCTCGGCAGCTGTGTCAATTAAGCCAGCCATTGGAATTAGAATTTCCATTGAACCGACAATCGCAGTAGCAGAAGCTGGTGCTTCGTCACCGTCATTTAATTGAGTAATACTTTCAAGCTTTGCCAGTGCCTGTAAGAAGGCTTGGTTGTCGTCTAAGCGGCGCTGATCATCGCTGGTTACGCCTTTAAGCAATACATTTAACGGCTTGCTTGGGCTAATGTCCATTTCGCCACGAATGTTACGAATGCCGACAATAAACTCTTTCATCCATTCTAAATCGTTTAGTGCGCTAGCGTCTTCTAATGCCGGATTAGCGATTGGGAATGGTTGCACCATAATCGTGTCGCCATCAATACCTGCTAATGGCGCAACACGTTGCCAAATTTCTTCGGTGATGTATGGCATCAATGGGTGTAACAGACGCAAGGTGGTTTCAAGTACTTCGACCAGTGTTTTACGGGTACCGCGTTTTTGTACATCGGTGCCTTTGAATAAAATCGGCTTAGTAAGTTCTAGGTACCAACCACAGAACTGATTCCAGGTGAATTCATAAATAGCTTGTGCCGCTAAATCGAAGCGGTAAGTGTCTAAATGACCACGGTACACGGTGATTAGCTCTTGTTGCTTAGCAAGGATCCAACGATCCGCTAGGCTTAGTTCATGATCATCGCCGGTTAGGAAATCTTGATCTTCGGTATGCATTAATACATAACGACTACCATTCCACAGCTTGTTACAGAAGTTACGGTAACCTTCAACTCGGCTTAAATCGAAACTGATTTCACGGTTAGCCGATGCTAACGCAGCAAAGGTGAAGCGCATCGCATCAGTGCCGTAAGAGTCGATACCATCAGGGAATTGTTCACGGGTCGACTTTTCGATTTTAGCGGCCATTTGTGGCTGCATCATCCCGCCGGTACGTTTTTTAACTAAGTCTTCTAGGGAAATACCGTCTAATAGATCAATAGGATCGATGACGTTACCTTTCGATTTTGACATCTTGTTGCCTTGCTCATCGCAAATCAAACCAGTGATGTAAATCTCTTTGAATGGGACTTTACCAGTGAATTTCTTGGTCATCATGATCATGCGGGCAACCCAGAAGAAAATGATGTCGAAACCAGTGACTAGCACGCCACTTGGCACGAAGGTTTCTAGTTCTGGAGTTTTTTCTGGCCAGCCCATAGTAGCGAAAGGCCATAGTGCCGATGAGAACCACGTATCAAGGACATCTTCGTCTTGACGTAGTTTGATTTCATCGCCTAAGCTGTGCTTTTGACGCACGTCTGCTTCGTCTTGCCCGACGTAAATCTTACCGTCTTCGTCATACCAAGCTGGAATGCGATGACCCCACCAAAGTTGGCGTGAAATACACCAATCTTGAATGTTTTCCATCCAGTTGTAGTAAGTTTTGTCCCAGTTTGATGGTACAAACTTAATTTCACCGCTACGCACTGCTTCAATAGCTGGCTCAGCTAGTGGCTTAACCTTGACATACCATTGGTCAGTCAATAATGGCTCGATCACGCTATTTGAGCGATCGCCGCGTGGCACCATTAATTTGTGCGGTTTGATTTCAACTAATAACCCTAAGGCATCAAGATCGCTAATGATCTTTTTACGCGCAACAAAACGATCTAAACCACGGTATGCTTGTGGACACTCGTCATTCATTTCAGCATTTTTAGTTAAAATGGTGATTAATGGCAAATTGTGACGCTGGCCCATTTCATAATCGTTAAAATCGTGCGCTGGAGTGATTTTGACACAACCGGTACCAAAATCAGGTTCAACGTAAGTATCGGCGATAATTGGAATTAAACGTCCTGTTAGTGGTAATTTAATCTCCTTGCCGATGAATGCTGAATAACGCTCATCATCTGGATGAACCGCTACTGCGCTGTCACCAAGCATGGTTTCAGGACGAGTAGTTGCGACCACTAATTCACCGCTGCCATCGGCTAGTGGATAACGCATGTGCCACATGTGACCGTCTTCTTCGGTGCTAACCACTTCTAAATCTGACACTGCAGTATGTAATACTGGATCCCAGTTAACTAAGCGTTTACCACGATAAATTAAACCTTCGTCATGCAATGAAATAAATACTTCTTGCACCGCTTTTGATAAATCTTCATCCATAGTGAATGCTTCACGAGACCAATCTGGAGAGGTCCCTAAACGGCGCATTTGGCTAGTGATAGTGCCGCCAGATTTTTCTTTCCATTCCCAAATTTTCTCAACGAATGCTTCACGACCTAAATCATGACGAGTTTTACCTTCGGCATTAAGCATCCGCTCAACGACCATTTGGGTCGCGATACCTGCATGATCGGTGCCTGGCTGCCATAACGTATTATCGCCATCCATGCGGTGATAACGGGTAAGCGCATCCATTATGGTGTGTTGGAACGCATGTCCCATATGAAGAGAACCAGTAACATTGGGTGGTGGCAATAAGATACAGTAGCTATCTTTTGTCGTGTCGCCACTTGGCTTAAAGTGACCACTTTGTTCCCATTTCTGGTAAATTTCTTGTTCAATCGCTGAAGGATTATATGTTTTTTCCATGAGTATTTTCGTCTGTATTAGGTCGTTAAATAGGCTTGATTTATCTCGATGTTGCTAATCTTTATGCAAAGTCGGCGCTAAGTTTAGCTGGCGACAGTGATGAAAACGTTCGCGGGCTAATTGCTTAGCTTGGTCATCGGTTGGGATAAAATCGATTATTTGGTTAAAGTTTACCGCAAATTGCGGTAAAGGGTGGCATAGATTGATTAAAACGTGACGCCGACCTTGCGGTGGCTGATGTCCTATTTCAACTGGAGCGCCATAATGTGGCCCTTCGCCTTGTAAATTATGTGGAATGAACTGATCGCAGGGCAATTGCCACATTAACTCGTCAATTTGTTCAGCACTTTTTACATCCATGGTTGCAATGAAAACGCGCTGACCTTGCTGGTACAGTTCTCCTGCAATAGCGCATGCTCGTTCGATGGTGGCAGTGGCTGATTGGTTTTCGTCACTGATCGGGTAAAAAGTAGCTCGGCTCATACTCTAAATTACTTATTAAAGCGGTTAAAATAAATATAGCGGGATAATTCCCGCTATGATTTCGATTGGCACTATTATAGCGAATTATTCGCCAGTGACTACACCCGCTTTATTGAGTAAGTACTGAACTAAAATTGGCACCGGACGACCGGTAGCACCTTTGTTAGCACCGCTGTTCCAAGCTGTACCCGCGACATCAAGATGTGCCCAATGGTATTTTTTGGTAAAGCGCGATAAGAAACAAGCGGCAGTAATAGTACCCGCTGCGCGGCCACCTAAATTGGTGAAGTCAGCAAATGGACTGCTCAATTGTTCTTGATACTCATCCCACATTGGCAAACGCCATGCGCGATCGCTTGATTGCTCACCAGCGTTTAACAGCTCATGTGCCAATGGATTGTGGTTACTTAACAAGCCACAAGCATGTTTACCAAGGGCAACAATAACCGCACCTGTTAACGTTGCTGTATCAATCACCAGTTCTGGGTCAAAACGCTCAACGTAAGTCAGTACGTCACATAATACCAAGCGACCCTCAGCATCGGTGTTAAGCACTTCAACCGTTTGACCTGACATAGTGGTTAAAATATCACCTGGACGATAGGCATTTGATGAAGGCATGTTTTCACAACCCGCCAAAATACCGATAACATTAATTGGCAACTGTAATTCGGCCAATGATTTCATTGCGCCTAGGACACCAGCTGCGCCGCCCATGTCATATTTCATTTCGTCCATGCCTTCGCCTGGTTTTAATGAAATACCACCTGAGTCAAAGGTTAACCCTTTACCAATTAATACAATGGGTTTGGTTTTTTTGCTTGGGTTGCCTTCGTAGCGAATAATGGTCATTTGTGACTCGTTATCACTACCACGGCCTACCGCAAGGTATGATTCCATCCCTAATTCAGCCATCTGCTCTTCACCGATAACTTCAACATTAACATTATCGTAAGATTCAGAAAGTTGACGTGATTGACGTGCTAAGTAGGCAGGATTACAAATGTTTGGTGGCATGTTGGCAACGTCTTTACATAAAGACATACCACTGGCAACCGCTTCACCATGCTTTATCGCGCGTTCACCAGTCGGTAATTCGCGACGTGTTGGCACGTTAAAAACAA
Organism: Gammaproteobacteria bacterium; assembly: GCA_013214885.1. Classification (GTDB taxonomy): domain Bacteria; phylum Pseudomonadota; class Gammaproteobacteria; order Enterobacterales; family Psychrobiaceae; genus Psychrobium. The sequence goes on along the minus strand of JABSRS010000025.1, from coordinate 4,281 downwards.
TTTTTCGTAATGGGCGACGAGTTTCATCTTTTTTGCTTTTAAGCGCGTCAAAAACATAGAGGCTGTTTTGAGTTGTTTCAACTGCTTGGCGAACCTTCCAATAAGTATCACGGCCCTTAACGTGGAGCTCTGTTAAGAAACAAACCGCTTCCATTGAGCCAGTTTCATTAAGAGTATTGATGGTCTTTTGGATAATCTGACGGTATTGACGCTCATCTAGCTCGCGCTCTTTACCACAACCAACCAATAAAATACGCTCACTTAGGATGTTTGGCACATGGTGTAATAATAACATTTGGCCAACTTTGCCTTCGAGATCACCACGGCGTAATAAATTACTAATATATCCTTCGCTAATTTTATCTAGCTGCTCTGCAATGGGGGATAAGCGGCGAGGTTCGAATACACCGACAACAATACAAGCGCTGCGTTGTTTTTCTGGGCTACCACTTTTTACATTGAACTCCATGAGCTCTCCTGAGGTGTTATTGACTGTCTGTAGATAAAGCCTAAAGACAAAGTCATCTATTTGTTAGATAATAGCCGCCAAACCAATGTTGAATTATTATTCATTGGTGGGTTTAGCTAGCCTTGTATTTTAATTTGACCGCAGTTATCGGACTATTCGATGATAGAACTGCTTATTTTAGCTAGTCTACCGAAAATATAGACTGTTTTCAGTAAAATTGTATCTTTAGTGGTGGAAAACCAACTTGATTATATTTAGTTATCTTATTCGTGAATCCTTTAAATCGCAAATGGCAGTGCTCTTTGTCTTAATGTCGATTTTTTTAAGCCAGAAATTTGTCGTTATTTTAGCCAATGCGGTTAATGGTGAATTACCTGGCGCATTGGTGGCGACTCTTTTACTGCTCAAATTGCCGAAACTAGCAGGACTTATCTTACCGCTGAGTTTGTTTTTGGGTATTTTGATGGCGCACTCGCGGATGTATGCTGAAAGTGAAATGAGTGTGATGCATGCGACAGGGATTAGTGAGTGGTATGTCACTCGCGTTACCTTGGTATTAGCTTTTATCATGATGATGATATCAGGACTGAATAGTTTGTGGCTTGAGCCGTGGGCCAAAGAAAAAGAATATCAGGTGCTCGAAAAAGCACAGGCTGATGCTGGGCTGTCGACCTTGGCTGCTGGACGTTTTCAATATTCGTCGAACAATAAGTCGGTGATATATGTTGAGTCAATTGACGACGGGAAATTAAAAAATATTTTCGTCGCGCAGCTGCCCGATAAAGAGAGTAGCTCAAACAAAGTTAATGTGATTATTGCCGATATTGGCGATGTCGAAGAACAAGACTCAGGCTCGCAAGTACTTAAGCTATCGACAGGTAAACGATATGAGTTAGAAGCGGGTAAGGCGCAATATTCGTCAATTGAATTTGCCAATTATCAAATGCAAATTAAAGAGCAAGCAATCGAGCAGCGGCGTCGCAAGTTAAGTGCAATCCCCATCGGACAATTGATTAAAAATACCGACTTAGACTCAATGGCCGAAGTGCAATGGCGTCTATCGATCCCGTTAACTATCCCTTTATTGACCCTAATCGCGGTGCCGTTGGCGCGTGTTAACCCTCGCCAAGGTAAGTTTGCGAAATTATTTCCTGCGATTATGTTGTTTCTGGGCTATTACGTGATGTTAATGGCTGGGCGTAGCGCGCTGGAAGATGGCATGATCCCAATCTCGATTGGCTTATGGTGGATTCATTTAAGTGCTCTGGTGCTGGGCGTAGCGTTGCTGGTTAGGCAACGGGAATTTGGCGTTAGCGTGCGCGCTAAGTTAAAAGGCAATAAGTCATGAGAATTTTAGATGTTTATATTGCCAAAAACATCGCGTCAACTACCGCATTTTGCCTGTTAATCCTAGTCGGTCTGAGCTCGATGTTAAAATTTGTTGAACAGCTGAAATCGGTCGGGCAGGGTGATTACTCGATGTTGGAAGCTGCGACCTTTGTGTTATTGATGATCCCACGAGATATTGAACTGTTTTTTCCGATGGCGGCGTTACTTGGCTCGTTAATCGGTCTGGGTACGATGGCTCAAAGTAGCGAATTAGTGGTGATGCAAGCTGCTGGGATCTCCCGTTTACAGATCATTATCTCAGTGATGAAAACCGCAATACCGCTAATGCTGTTAGTCATGGCTCTTGGTGAATGGGGAGCTCCTGCTGCAGAACAAAAAGCCGTTAACATGCGAACACAGGAAATCTCGGGCGGCAGTTTAATTAAAAGTAAAAATGGCTTATGGGCCAAAGATGGCAATCGATTTGTTCATGTTGGCAAAGTTATCGAAACAGGGTTACTAACCGACATCTCATTTTATCAGTTTAACGATCACAACAATTTGTCGCTAATCACCGAGGCTAAAGTTGCACGCTACCAAGGTGACGCGTGGCTACTTGAAGATGTTAAACAAACATATCTGTTAGCTGATAAGTCAACCACGACGAATGTCGACAGCTTAAAATGGATATCGACGTTGACCCCTGACAAACTTGGTGTTGTATCGATCAAACCTGAAGCATTATCGATAGCTGGTTTGTTCGACTACTTAGAATATTTGAAAGTGAACAAGCAAGATACCAGTCGCTATGACTTAGCGTTATGGCGCAAAATATTTCAGCCATTGACGGTTGGGGTGATGATGCTGCTAGCATTGTCTTTTGTGTTTGGGCCACTGCGAAGTGTCAGTATGGGAGCGCGGTTAGTGATGGGGATAATAACTGGTTTTATTTTCCATTTAACCAACCAGGCATTTGGTCCAATCAGCTTGGTTTACAATATTCCACCGATTGTTGGCGCGATATTACCGAATTTATTATTTCTTGGTGCGGCAGGTTTTTTCTTAAACAAGCGCACCTAATTAACGGAAGCTCAGGAGAAGCTCTCCTGAGTTTTTACAATTGATCCCAGTTTTTAATTCGATTCGCAGCATGGCTTAACACCACCATTTCTGAACCAGACATCCGATCTTGCAAGCTCATTCCTTCGCTATTACTTGATAATAACCACAAGTTTCCCAAACCGAAAAATGAAGTACATAAACGGATTACCGCTTGAGTTACGCTAATAGTTTGGCCATCCATACGCTGGATCTTTAAACGCCAAGCTCGCATCCCAAGAGTTTGACCGCCATGACTCCAAAACCACACAAAGAAAGCACAAACAACGGTAATTAAGTAACCAGAGTATACCTTACTGGTAATTAGACACTGTTGAATGTCGGCACCGTCATCACAAACCGTCGGGTTTAAATTGGCTAATATCGCAATAATAATAAACCCAGCAAAGTGGGCTACCGCATAGACTGCCGCGCCAACTAAAAAATCATAACCCAGCGCCCCAAGGCGACGAATAAAGCTTGCTCGAGGGAAATCAGCGTGCTGTTCTTTTTGCATTTTATTGTGCTCACAACTAAAAATTGGCGTTAGTTTAGCAAAAGCAGAGGTTGTTGTAATGATCTTAGTTAATTTGGCCGTAAGGCGTGAGACATTGGAACAGCGAAGTGGCTGATATAAACCCACTTAAGTTAAATAATTGTAAAATAAATGATAATAATAATGAAATGTTTATCGTGATCTGTTATTTTTTTGTCGCACTGTCAGTTTAATGACGACAATTCAATAGTCTAAATAATAAAAATAAGAGTAATGACGATGAAGAAATGGCTTTTTTCTGATAACGGTAAGGTGACCGGACCGTTAGATTTTGCTGCGGCAAAACAAATTGTGAGCAACAACCCGAACTTATATGCATGGCAGCCAAGTTACTCCCATTGGATGCCAGTGAACTGTATTGAAGAATTTATTTCGTTAATGGCAGTGCCAAAACCACCAGAATTAATCCCAAGTGAGTTAATTGAGCACTTTATTACTAAAGAAAGAGACTTGGTTGCTAAGTTAGATAGTTTAGATAAAAGCCTCGATTTTACGAACTCATCATTAGCTGAATTTGATCAAGAAATTGTTTTTTATAAACAGCTCACCAAAGACTGCAGTCAAGAAGTCCAATCGACTCTTGATACTATTGAGCAGCAATATGCAGCGCTTCGTCAAAATTTAAATGGCTTTAAAAAAGCCGCCATTATCGCAAAATCTGACTTATCCGTCGTTAGCGCTGAATTTCATCAAAGAACTAGCCCCGAACATTCGACACCCTCGGTTACTAAGGTGCCCGACTTGACTGAGCAAAAACAAGCTCAAGAGCTAAAACAAGCTCAAGAGCTAAAACAAGCTCAAGAGCTAAAACAAGCTCAAGAGCTAAAAC
>JABSRS010000248.1 GCA_013214885.1 Gammaproteobacteria bacterium | reverse complement strand
CATACCAGCTTTTCAACTTCTTCTTCGATTGAAGAAGTCACCCACGAATTACCAATATTGGCATTGATCTTAATTAGGAAATTACGACCGATGATCATCGGCTCAGTTTCTGGATGATTAATGTTGTTAGGAATGATCGCTCGACCTCGAGCAACTTCCTCACGGACAAACTCAGGGGTAATTTGCGCTGGAACACTCGCACCATAGCTGTGTCCTGGATGCTGCTGGAGCAATTCTTGATCGGTTACTTCCTGACGTTTAAGGTTTTCACGAATCGCAATATATTCCATTTCAGGGGTGATAATCCCCTGCATTGCGTAGTGTTTCTGAGTGACACACTTACCTTTAACAGCTCTGCGCGGTTTAGGTAGCGATTCAAACCTTAGATGATCTAGTCCTTCATCGGCTAAGCGTTGCTGGGTAAAGCTTGATGAAACTCCACTAAGCTCTTCGGTATCGTTGCGATCTAAGATCCACTGACGACGCATAGCAGCAAGGCCTTTACGTAAATCAATCGAGGTATCAGCCTCACTGTACGGACCCGACGTGTCATAAACATGCAGTGGTTTGTTAGGCACATAAACAGGGTTATCTTTAGTGCCGCTGACTAAGGTGTCACTCAGGGCGATTTCACGCATTGGCACTCTAATATCAGGGCGCGAACCAGTGACGTATATTTTTGTTGAATTTGGAAAAGGTTGACCGCAAATTTCATCAATAAATTTTTGCGCTTTTTGTCTGTTAATTCTAGCCATGCAAACATCACCATATATATAGTTGTTAGGAGTAATGAATGTCAGGAGAAGTGGCAAGAGAATGGCGTATTTAGATCGCTTACTTGGTTAACATCGCAAAATTGATCGGATTACTCCCTCAATTTATAGGTGATTCAAATAAGGATATTAAAATATCCCTCTTGTTTCCCTTCGCAGGTATTAACCTGATCAGGTTCTACGGATCCCGCAATGCGGTCTCAGCCAATGGCACTCCGACAAGATCTTATTGATTGTAGTGAACGGCACCACAATCAAAAGCTGCGCAATTATAATGGGTTGTTAGTCAAGATATCAACCGTTAAATAGCGCAATCCCTGTTTTAATTTTTGTTTTAATCTTAGTTTTTATATTAGTTTAGGTCCTACTTAGCCAATAATTACGTTATGATAGCCCCATCAAAACACCTCCAAATTCCCAAGCTTTGTTTACAACAAAGTTAAGATGAAGACATTAATTATGAAAAAAATTAGCATTACAAAACTCGCCATTATCTCATTAAGTGCTTTATGTATCAGCACTGCGGCGCAAGCGGCTACAACCACAAAGCCCAGTCAGCTAGCGATATATTCGCACATGGCACTCCATCATCCTGTGTGGGCTAGAGATGGCATGGTGGCATCTCAAGAAGCACTAGCCACTCAGATTGGCGTTGATATTCTTGCTAAAGGTGGCAATGCAATAGATGCCGCAGTTGCAGTAGGTTATGCCCTCGCTGTTACCCTGCCCCGCGCTGGTAATCTTGGTGGCGGTGGCTTTATGATGATTTATCTTAGCGATAAACAGCAGATGATCGCCCTTGATTACCGCGAAATGGCACCAAAACTTGCCCACCGCGATATGTTTTTAGATGACATGGGTAATCCTGATAAAAAACTCAGCCGTTTTCACGGCCTAGCCGTTGGCATACCTGGCACCGTCATGGGGATGGAACTGGCGCTATCGAAATATGGCACCATGAGCCGCGAACAAGTCATGGCTCCAGCGATTTTTCTCGCCAAAAATGGCATCAAAGTGACAGCGGATTTGGCTAATTCCCTTGGCGCAATGAGCAAGCGTTTAGGTCAATGGCCAAGTACCCGTAGTATTTTCTATAAAGCCGATGGTGCTAACTATCAACCTGGTGAAACCTTAGTTCAGAGTGATTTGGCCAACAGCTTAGAAACCATATCAAAACTTGGCAACAAGGGCTTTTATCAAGGTAAGATTGCTCAACAAATTGCCGATTCAGTGGTCGCCGCTGGCGGCGTGTTAACGGTAGATGACATGAGTCAGTATCAAGTTATTGAGCGTGAAGCGGTTATTGGCACCTACCGTGGTTATCAAGTTGCCTCGATGCCACCACCATCATCAGGTGGCGTCCATATCGTGCAAATGCTCAATATGCTAGCCCAATATCCAATCGGCGAAATGGGTCATAACTCTAGTGATACCATCCATGTGATGGCAGAATCGATGCGCCGTGCCTATGCCGATCGCAGTAAATATCTTGGCGATCCCGATTTTGTTAATGTACCCGTTAGTGCGTTAATCGATAAGAAATATGCCATTGAATTAGTTAAAACTATCGATATGGATAAGGCCAGCCTCAGTAGCGATATTTCACCGACTAAGGTGCTCCCTTACGAGAGCAACGAAACGACCCATTACAGTATTATTGATAAGTTCGGCAATGCAGTTTCCAATACCTATACCTTAAACTTTAGTTATGGCTCAGGTCTGGTCGCCCAAGGAAGTGGTATTTTACTCAATAATGAAATGGATGACTTCTCTGCTAAGCCTGGAACCCCTAATGGCTATGGTCTGATCGGTGGTGAAGCCAATGCTGTTGAAGCCTACAAACGTCCGTTAAGTTCGATGACACCTACCATAGTATTGAAAGATGGTAAGCCGTACATTGTCACTGGTAGCCCAGGCGGTTCTCGTATTATTACCACCACGTTACAAGTTATTATGAATGTTATCGATCATAAGATGAATATCGCAGAGGCTTCAGCTGCCCCACGAATTCATCACCAATGGTTACCCGATTTCTTGCGGGTTGAAAAAGGGTTAAGTAAAGACACAATTGACTTACTTAAAGCCAAAGGACATCAGGTTAAAGTTAAATCATCGATGGGCAGTACCCAAACCATTATGCTCAATGATCTTGGCTTATATGGCGCATCCGATCCACGACGCCCTGCCGCATTAAGTAAAGGACTGTAACTAAGCCGTTAAACAAGCCGATATATATTTCGGCTTGTTTAGTGAAGTTTAATTCATCGGCAGTTAACAGCTACTTTCAATCAGGCTATCTAGTATTTGGTTTTTGATTTGGGTGTTGGTGACAGCATGTTGCTCAGAGTCCGTAGTCACAACACACTCCGACCATTCAGTTTTTTGTAACTCAATACATGAAGCTTATCCTCAAAAGAGGAAACACAGAATTAACAATCTACGCATAGAATATGCTACTAAAACTCCGAAAATTTAATGTTACTAAAAAACTCATCAGCATTTTTATTAAGTGCAGGGTATTTAGAATTAGAAAAATGACGTAGTGAGTATTCCGTATGTACACCAACTGATTTTTTATGAGGGTGTATACAGTTATACCCAATATATTCTATGAGCATTACAGCGGTTACATTGTCTTTTATTTTTGCATTGTTATCTTGAGATATCGTTCTGTGCTTTACGCATACGGCACCATTAAGAGGCATTAATTGTTCTGAGTTTTCCTTTAACTCAAATCGACCGATGTCAGGTGAAGAAGCTCTGTGTTTGACAACATGCGCAAGAAATTCTTTGTCTGAATCGAACTCTGGAATTTGATAGAGCGACATATTTATAACGCCACTCTCGCTATTGTTTAATCTTGTTTTAAGAGCAACTTGGTAACCTGACCAAGTAATACAGACCAGCTTCCATTTTTAGGTGATAAGGAAGATACACCATAAATATGAAGAGGGGAATTAGTGTTCAATACCGGTGCGGTTGTTGCACATGCGGTAAGAAGAAGAGATAAAATACCAATAGAGATTATTTTTAACACTGAACTTTCCTTGTTGTATTGAGCCCGACTAATCGGTGGAGAAAATGGGCGCTTCTTTTTGTTTCGCATTGTGTCGCTTGATATACAACTACTCGACTCTCTGATAAGAAAACACATTTCCTGAAGCTAAGCTTTTATACATGAGACTATCTGCTTTAATTTCGATTATCTTATAGGAATCATTATTATAGGCATCCGTTGGATCTGATGATTCAAGTTGAACGCTCTTAATCCAGCCTCTAAATATAGTGAAATACTTGTTATATTTTAATTATTTAAATACGCTATTAACACAATTAATAATACGTAAAATGATATCCCCAAGATACAAACTAAATTGACATTTTTAGATTTACTACCTTTAAAAGAGGCGAAATCCTTAAACTCCATTTTAAACTGACCAAAGGTAATCACTTTTAGAATTAAACAGCCAGTCGAATAAAAAATGAAACCTAATATAGTGTCAATTAATAACCACACAAATATATCTATCACGAAACTCATGCTTACTTACTCCTAAAATCATCGTGGTAGAGCGACCCATTACTGGGCCGACCCCACACAGATCCGGACGTGCGGAACTACCGCATCCGGCTCTTCAGTTATATATTCACTCGTGCAGGCTTTGCCTTCACGTGCCCGATAATAAAACATCATACTATCGTTCCTCTGTCCAGCTACATTCGATTACCAACACAGCTTAGCCTGAATGCAACGAATTGCAATTCAGTTGTCATGCATTACCCAGCCCTACATGTCCGGTCCATGTTTCTATTACAACTCAAATATAACTGTTAGCTCCTTTGCCATGTACAAGGCTTCCCCTGCTCAGACTACTATGGGCTCTGACTTCCAAAGGGTAATCGCTGGCTTTGCTTTTGGCTAAGCTTCCCTACCACATCCTGTGGAACATCTTTGGATCTCTCAAGTTCTCAATACATCTCTACATACATGCCACGGCTTAATAACCCCGCTGACTCGCCACAACCTGACCAAAAGCGGTTGCTTTGCATGGACTTCGATGCCGTTACAAACCTCGTCAGTCAGATCTAATATTTATCGGAGCGATACCAGCACTTCAGGATCACGACAACCCCTATGGCCTATATAATTCTCTGTCGATTACATGGATGTAATCGTTAGGGCGACGCAGGATGCCAAAGCCGAGTACGCTTCACCAATATTGTTCGCGTGATGCAGTCCTCACTGCTGAAAAGCAATCGCTAATCTCACTACTCCGCCAATGGCGCAACACTCGATACAGGTGGTTGGTTAAACCTTACCTGACAGGGACTTTCACCCTGCAAGATGCACCAAGCTTAGCTTGACGCACTAACGCCACCCTAAGCCGCAGATAATGCTGGCGCAGGTTTTTTTGCGTTTTTTGTTGTTTGCGAAAAATGCGACAGTGTTAGCTGTCGGACTTTAGGGTTGTTAGCTTTCGTATCGTCTGATGAACATCATAAATTCACGTTTAATATCAGG
>JABSRS010000247.1 GCA_013214885.1 Gammaproteobacteria bacterium | reverse complement strand
CCATAATCCGAGTATTGAAGATAATAACCAACTAACAATATCCATGTTTTCACTCAATTAGATAAAAACATTCAGGTTGTACCACAGCCAACGCAATACCAAAACAATACCAACACAATGCCAGCTTCTCGCTGGCATTGTTGATTTATACCCAGCTAAACATCCGCTCAAGCTCTCAATTCACGGCAAAAACTAAGTTAGGGTCTATAATAAGCTTCTACCTAATGTCAGGGATTATCCTAATATTTAATTTGAGCCTAATATGAAATTAGTCATCGGTGAATATCAAAATTTTTTAGATTACTCAAGCTTAACCAGTGAGAAAATTTTATCAATCATAGAGAATTATTCACTGTCATTTAGTCAGGTGAGAAATCAAATGGTTGAATGGAACATCCACTTTCCGATGTTTATTAAACCATTTTATAATTATGTTTATCACTATCAAACAATTCCTAACCAACTCGATTATTTGAATTATTACCTCGCCACCAATGTTCAGTACTTTATCGAGGCAGATTTAGACCATCAAACCATGCTTGGTTTAGCAGCGAGACTTTATCGAACCTACCCGTCATTAGTCAGGGATATCCACTTCTCAACCCTGTTAAAAGAACGTTTACATGGGGTCGTTGTTTTTTATAATACCCAGTTAGATATCCACAATGATATTGATACGTTAATCATTGCCAACAATCAATATTATAGCCTGTCATTATTTACCGGTACCGCCAATGGTCGAAAAGCCAGAGCTAAAAAAGTCCATCGCCATACTCGTTTTTCGAACGTCACCTATATTGAATTACCCGTGAGCTTTAAAGGGAGTAGTCAATGTGGTGACTTTTTTCTCTATGGTAATAGAGAACTAAATTTAGTGACACAGCAGCTGCTATTAACCTAAAAACTCATGCTTATTCTAATGAACTTTGGTCACCACTGATCGCTTGTTTTAAGTTTTTTATTTACTTGTTCGAATTCAACGTCCAAGTGATTAGTTTCCCAAGTAAATACAATGCAAATCTAAATAAGATGCATTATCATCAATGATTAATGTAGCTTTTGATGACTTATTTAATTGGCACATCGAAGTTGAAGGGCTGAAAAATTAACAAGGTAAAATTATGGTAAAAAAAGTTATTATTGCAACAGTTGCTGCTGGCGTTCTTATATTGATGCTTGCTATTTTTAATACAAAGGAGAATGAAGCAAGTAATTCAATCATAGAACAACAACCTTCATACAACGATAAAAAAATAGTAAATAGTGGCCAATTAGAAACACTTATAATTGAGCAAGTTGACAACAAAGTTCAGTCCGCTTCAAATCTAACGTCTACTATCGATAAGTATAAAGGACTAACCCCACAAGAGAGTCTCATAGAGATTTTCAAAAGTTATGGCCAACAAAACCAGGGACATGCACAGTTACTGATTGAACTCATTAAAGAAGGAATAATAGATCCCAATGCCACTATGCGCGAAAGAGATGAATCTGACCATTACACGCCGCTGTATGCAGCGCTCTTTATGGATAACGCCATTACGATAGAGCAAATCAACTTATTTATTGAGCTAGGTGCAATGGTACAAGACAGTGCACCGTGGCGCAGCTTGTTTGGTGAACTTGAACCTGAAATTTTTGAGCACTTAACTCAGCTCGCCAATATTGATCACGAAGACAAACTGCTCTTGGTGGAGCAGTCACTATGGGCCAATAACAAAGATCTGGCCAAGCATCTGTATCAGCAAGGCGCCACCATAGCGCTAAATCAAGATATGTTATACGGCCTAGTTTACCAGGATAACAATGGCGAAATGATCTCATGGATCTTAGATAATAATTTAGCGAGTAGTGAACAAATTGCGACAACATCGCAACAGGCCGAACAAGACAAAGTCATTGCTAAACAACAAGCTACCGAAAATAACAACAAGTTTTTAAACTTTATGAAAGATCAAATGACCGATGAGGAATATAAGTTCCTTCAAGAATTTCTTGCCGACAAGAAATAATAAGTTATACGAAACACTGCAATTATTAGTAATATTTAGTTACATAGTATTCACTTAGAGATTTGTCAATGTTAGCTATGTCACTTTAGTTGCCAGCACGCTGGTGCTGGCGTTAACACTAGATCTTAAAAGAACTTACTAAGGTTTTTAGGTCGATAGTTAATGACACCAATTCTTGTGATGCCTCCGCCGTTTGAGCGGAACCTAACGCACTTTCATTGGCGATTTGATTATTCATCTCACCGATTAAAGCGACGGATTCCGACACCTGATAAAATGAATTTTCAGCTATTGCTCCCTGCTTTACCACTATGTTGGCTAGTTCTTGGCTCTTCTCCATGGCGATGATTGCTTGCTCGGCACTGGCTTTTAGTTTTTCGATCACTTCACTGATTTCGCTGGTCGACGCTTGAGTGCGACCGGCAAGCCCGCGAACTTCGTCAGCGACCACGGCAAACCCTCGCCCTTGTTCGCCTGCTCTGGCAGCCTCGATAGCGGCATTTAGGGCCAATAGATTGGTTTGTTCAGCGACGCCCTTGATCACATCTAATACCGCGACGATTTCGTTGCTGTGGATCTCAAATTCATTAATAACCTGAGACGCGGTATTAATTTGGCTGACTAATTGGCCAACCGAAACAATAGTTTGCTGCATTATTTCATGACCGTTGGAGGCTTTTTCGTCAGCAGATTTCACCGCTTCTACCGCATCATTAACGTTTTCAGCAACGTTCTCAACAGTGATCGTCATTTGTTCCATCGCGGTGGCTACCAGTGTTGTTTGATCCTGCGGTTCGACAATTCGGGCACTGTTTTGCGCTGTTATGACCGATGTTTGTTCTGCAGCGGTAGCAATGTTAACAGCGTTATTGGCGACGTTACTGATCGCTTGATGAAATTTCATCATCATTGAGTTTAAGGCCGTCGATGTTGAACCAATTTCGTCATTGCTTGAGATGTTAAGACGATAGGTTAGATCGGATTGTTGTTCTATTTTCACGATGCCATCGTTAAGGCGAATAATCGGTAAGCTGATTGTTTGGGCAAATAAGTAACCAGCATTACAACCTAATACAATCAGTACTAAACCAATGACGAGTGCATCGCATACGTTGTTTGATAACCCCTTTGCTTTAACTTTTCAAGTAAATCAATATCACGATCGATAAGTTCAGGTGGTGCCAAATTAAAGCGACCACCGTGAGTCACTGGATATTGCCCCGTTAGTAAACTTAGCCAAGCGGTATAGGTACGATCAAACACTACCGATTGCGACAGCACCCGATCTAAAAGGCGTTTGTCCACTATTCGCACCACCGTATGTCAAATGATCAGGTCGCAGACCATCAATCCCGATAATGATGATATTAGGTTGTTCTAAAGGAGTTGTTCTTATAAAACTGGGATACATTTTATTGCCAAGCAATGCGGCTACCATCAAAATAGTGCAGCTTATGCTAATCACTCGGCCACATTGTAGATATAGCCCCGCCAGGAAGACCGCGATCAACACCAATGACAAGCATATTAATAACAGCGGCTCCGCTAACATCGTGCCACGAAAAAAAACTAATAGCGAAGTCGGGTAAAAATAGCTATTGGCTCCAAGGAGTAACGTCAAATGCAATACGATGATAGCGGTCAAAAACATCCCAAGATCTAGCATCAAACTTAGATTATTAATATGTTGCCATCTTAAGTGAGTAATCATCATTGAAAACGAAGAGTTATCAAGTAAGAGTTGGCGATAATTAATCAACAGAATAACAAACAGCCCCAAAATAGCTACGGTGTGCCAGAAGGTATAAGTGATTGAGAATGAAGCTTTACTCACGGCAAATGTTTGGCTCATTTCAGCTCCATCGAGGCAACAGCCGACAACAGATTCGATCTAGATTCAATTTAAAAATCAGCAAAGTGAGTAATCATGTGATCATTACTTTGCGAGGCTGGCCAGTCTCCTAACACCAAATATCGTGCAGCTAAGTTGCTGCCGTAAATGCTGTCAGATTTAATGCTAATTTTAGCTTGGTAGTCTTGATAAATCATCAAGCTATTGATTGATACCACTGCTAAAATCGCCATTATTAGGGATACTTTAATAACATTATTTGATATTTTCATTAGCAATAAACTCGTGTTTAGATCCAAGGAAACAACGTTACTGGTAATAAGTATAGTAAGTTAAATTGATCTAGAACAACTTTTATTGATCAGTATTTTAGACTGATTACTCTTGTTTTTGATGGGGTTGCATAGCCCAAACAGGCTATGATAATGACATACAGAGCATAACAACGAGGACAATTTGGTTAGTATTTAAAGATAAAACGTTTGATCATTGCGCATTATTTAATTCAATCAAAATTTGGACGAGACAGTAATTCGTTCTTCTGTTACATTCCTCTGGATATTTTATACAATTGGACACACAAGATGCGGACAAGCACCATTACTTCATTATTACTCACCTCCAGTTTGATGATTGGCGGGTGTAGTATCACGGCGCCGATTGAGCAATCAGCGAGTACAGTGGTCACAGCGGCTGATTATCAACGTGCAAAATCACGCTTAAAAGCTGCCACTAAAAAATTAGTGCTAGGTACCGTGGATAATCCGAAATGGCTCAGTTCTAACCGTCTGAGTTATCGCACTCAAATTGAGTCGGGTCATCAATTTATGATTGCCAATCTTGATACTCAATCAAAGCAACCAGCGTTTGATCATCTGGCGATTGCTAACGCATTATCAAGCCAGGACAACGATTACCAGCAAGACAATTTACCTTTTAAATCTTACAAGTTTAACCCGAAATTTAGCGAAATTAATTTTAAGATCGCTAAGCAAAATTATCGTTGCAACTTAACCAGTTATCAGTGTAATAAACTTGATAAATCGCCAGAGTTTAAGCATCAAGTTATCTCTCCCGATGGTAAGCAAGCCGCTTTTATTCGTGATTTTAATTTATGGCTACGTGATACCACAACCCAAAGTGAGTTGCAGTTAACGACCGACGGCATCGAACATCTTGGTTACGCCACCAATAATGCAGGTTGGACCCGTTCAAAAACGCCAGTGTTGTTATGGTCACCAGACTCGAGCAAAATCGCGACCTTTATTCATGACTCGCGCTTAGTTAAAAATATGCACCTAGTGAGTACTAACGTCGGCCACCCTAAGCTCGATTCGTGGAAATATCCACTACCTGGTGACGAACACATTTTTACCATTGAGCGTTTAGTGATTGATATCAACACCAAGCAAATAACGAAATTGAAGCTTAAACCTGATCCGCAACGCTCAACCATTACCGACCATATTTATAGTCGTGGTAAATGGCTTGATGTCCAATGGAGTGATGATAACCAATCGTTGGCTTTTGCTTCAGTATCACGCGATCATCAACAAGCAACATTGCGGATTGCCGATGTCGCTACTGGACAAATCACCACTATTTTAGACGAAAAAGTCGCGACTTTTTTTGAATCGGGCAATGGCAAGGTTAATTGGCAGTACCTGCCGCAATCAAACGAGATTATTTGGTTTTCGCAACGTTCAGACTGGGGCCATTTATATCTTTATAATTT
>JABSRS010000246.1 GCA_013214885.1 Gammaproteobacteria bacterium | reverse complement strand
GAAAATCTAGTTGGGATCGCTGAAGCGATTGGTGATTCAAATATTCATGAGATTATTCAAACAGGCAATGGCGCGCAAAGTTCAATGACTGCAGTGGGTAACACTAACACAATGACTGTTGCTCAAGATGAATTGACAACGGCTAGTTCCTTAGCTCATCGTGCGGTCGCAAAAATTACTGGTAACGATAACTTAATTAGCGTCGAACAGGGTAATAATGCCCAGTGGTACTTTGGCACCGACATGGAAGGCAGCGCTAATGAAATTGAAATAGAGCAAGGTGGCGATAAGTGGAATGAAGCATATTCGCGTCGTCTTATTGGTGATGATAATGAATTAAAAATCGAACAAGATGGTTATTACAATACTAGTTATGTTAATGACTTACTTGGTAATAATAATGATGTAACGTTATCTCAAGAAGGCGATCGTAACAAAATAACCGCCAACGATTTAGTGGTTGAAAAGGTGACAATTTTAGCTAGTCAAGAGGGGGACTATAACGCATCGACAATTGTTGTTGAAGGGGAAGAAAATTCAATTATTTCTGACCAAGATGGCGATTTTAATAGTGCAGAGTTACTAGCTTTTGGTGATAACAATGATTTAGATATTGAACAAGATGGCGACTTTAACTCCGTTTATCTAGGGATGATTGGCAACAACAATGATTTTGAAAGTGATCAAGATGGTGACAGTAACTCGGTCCATATTGTTGATTTTCAAGGTGACAATAATGATATCGAAGCCAATCAAACGGGTAACGAAAATAACTTAATTGTTCAAATGGGCGATTCAAGCTTTGGTTATATGGCGAACGATAATGATTTTAAAATCGTTCAAACAGGCAATGTCAATGAGATAACGCTGACCACTAGTACTTTTGCTGACAGTAACAATAATACGGCAACATTGACTCAAGAAGGTGACTTTAATATTCTTGATTTAATGCTTGAAGGCAGTGATAACATTTTAACATTATCGCAAATTGGTGATGATAATATTATTGGCGGCGAAAGTGTAGATGCTTTCATCATGGGTGGCTCAGGCAATGAGTTTGCTGTTACGCAGATCGGCAACGGCAACATTATTGGTGGCTATATTGTAGGAACTGGTGCTTCGGTTAATGTTACGCAAATTGGTGATAATAACACGGCGATAGTTAATCAAAACTAACCAGAAATGGCCAGTAAGTGGGCGGGTGACTTGTCATCATCATCCCACTTCTATTTGAATCAGGGAATAGAAATAACGATGAAAATAACAGCGTTAGCAAGCCTTTCTATTAAAGTTATCATGTTGTTGCTTTTATCTTTTCAGTTGCGAGCACAAGAAATCGCAATCAGTGGTTTTGTGGTCGACCGGACAATTAGTCGTTTTGGCAAGGACTTCTATCAAAACTTTAGTGTGTTGTGGCATGAAGTACCAGTGAGCCTAACGGAAGGGGTTAACTTAGTTATTAAAGAAACAGTGGTACCTCGTTCAGGTACTAGATTAGTCATAGAAATAGATCATAAAATTGTATATTTAACGCATTTTGGGCGTCGCAATACGATAGTTAAAAAGCAGGTTGAACAAGCTATATATGTCGTGATGGAAGGGTTGGTACGACTAAATTTTAATGTGCAAAGCGACGACTTCGCTGACTCAGGATATTAAGGAATGATGATGAAAAGAACACTACTGGCATTTTCGGTTGCCATATTCACATGCTCCGTTGGGGCAACTCAATTAGTCTATACTCCGACCAACCCAAGCTTTGGCGGGAGTGCTCTTAATGGCAGCTACTTACTCGGTAAAGCGCAATCGCAAAATGCCCACGTGGCGACCCGTTACGAAAAATCTTACGACGAGACATTTAAAGATTCGTTACAACGAGCCTATCTTAATAAATTAGTCCGTGAAATAACTGATTTTGCATTTGGTGATGCTGATGAAGATAACCCATTAAATAATGGTGACTTCTCTTTTACCAGTGGTGATTATGTCATTGATATAATTGCTTCAAATAGCGACAACGTCACCATAAGAATCGTTGGTAATGATGGCACAGAGACCATTATTGTTATTGATAAGCCAGGTGGGTAGTGATGAAAATTAAATTATTAATTGGTTGTACCGTCGTGTTGCTTGGAGGCTGTAGTGCGTTTAATCCATTGCCTGCGGTGACACCAGCCCAACTTAATACGCCAACCGAGACTGCAATTGAACTGATGAGTCTGCCTAAACCAAAGGGCAAGATACCTGTTTCAGTATATTCTTTTCGCGATCAAACTGGTCAATATAAACCTCAAGCAGGGGTTAGTTCATTTTCGACCGCAGTGACACAGCGCGCGACTTCGATTTTAATTCAAGCGCTGAGTGACTCTGATTGGTTTTCCCCCGTTGAACGTGAAGGGTTACAGAATATTATTACCGAACGTAAGATCATTAATAAATCTTATGCAATAAATGCGGTGAATGGAGTAAGGAAGAAATTACCAACCCTAAAAACAGCCAGTATTATTTTAGAGGGTGGTATTATTGGCTACGACACCAATATTCGTGCAGGTGGTGCCGGGATGGAGTATTTTGGCATTGGCGCGGCAGAGTTGTTTCGTGAAGATCAAATATCAGTTTATTTAAGAGCGGTTGATGTCAGAACTGGGCGGATATTATTATCGGTATCGACCAATAAGCGAGTTTTATCGCAAGAAATGAGCGCAGGACTATTTCGCTACGTCAGCTATAAAAAACTCGCTGAGGCTGAAATTGGTTACTCGACCAATGAGCCAATGCAGCAGTGTGTAACCCAAGCGATTGAAAAAGCTTTGACGAGCTTAATACTTAAAGGCATCGACAAAGGGGTTTGGCACAGTAAAACCTAGGATAATCTAAAGAGAAAGGCGGATCGACAATACGTTTTCTCTTTGGATAACAAAAAAGCCGATGATTATAATCATCGGCTTTTTATTGTCGAACATCGAATTAACGGTTATTTATACCAGCAGCTGATAAGCCAACGTATGCTGCTTAGCCCAGTTTAGTAATTCAACTCGGTTACGGGAACTGGTTTTTCTAAAGATAGAATAAAGGTGAGTTTTAACCGTGTGAGGGCTAATATTCAAAGAGTCAGCTACTTCTTGGTTTTTTGCGCCTTGACACACTAATTTTATAATGGTTTTTTCACGCTTGGTAAGCTGCTCAGTAAGTGGTGTTGATGCAATATTTTGAGCCATGCCATCGGTCATGTTTTCAAATAAGGTCGCTAGAGTTTGACTAAGGACCTTGCGAGAGAACCACCATTCGCCATTGATTAAGCAGCGTAATCCTTTTAAGAATTGATCGGTTTCAATGTCTGAATAGAAAGCAGCCTTTAGGCCCATTTGAACGCAGATGTACTCATTGATAGTACCTTTTTCTGCTTGAATTAATGCTAGTTGATGCTTGCGGCTAATTTCAGATGAGCAAATTGGGATGCCATGTTGGTCGACTTCCTGCTTGCGGGCGTCAATGAGCACAATGCCTTCTAATTCTTGGTTAATTTGTCCTACATTGACAGTTTTAATTTTCATATCTAACGACTGCAAAATAATGGTTAATTTTGCTATGACGTTATCATTACAATTAGATACTATGTAAATCGGAGTTTTTTTCATCAATTACCTGGATATCTTAGTTAATTACAATGATGGAATATCATCTTTGTTCTCAATGTGGTGTTATGTCTTACTTAATGGGGCGTTTCATAGATTAGTTCTAACTTAGCACTGTATTAAGCATAGTTAAAGATAAATAAAACAGCACTTTTTATAATAATTTATTGTTGCTGGATAAAGCCTTGATCCAAGGCGTAGCGGACCAATCCTGCCGAATTATCTATTTTTAACTTTTTCTTAAGGTTAAGCCGGTGAACTTCGACCGTTCTTACGCTGATATGTAGCTGATTAGCAATTTCCTTATTCATTAAGCCTTGAGCAACACACACTAACACTTGGCGTTCTCGGTTAGATATCTCGGAAACTTGAGAGTCAGGCACTATATCATTAAGTATATTAAACGATAGTTCTTGGCTGACGTAGCGCTGGCCAGCATTAACCGTTTTTATGGCATTAATTAATTCGATGGTGGAACTTGTTTTTAGCAAATAACCTTTGGCACCTGCTTTTAAGGCATTCACAATATAATTACTGTTTTCATGCATACTTAAAATAAGGACCTTAACATTGGGGTATTGTTGAGTAACGAGTCGAGTCGCATCGATGCCATGCAAATTTGGCATTCTAATGTCCATCACTAAAATATCTGGTTCGCATTGGGCAAGTTTATCAAGAGCCTGTTGGCCATCGCTAACGGTTGCAATGACTTCTAGTTCAGGATCAAGTTGTAAAATTGATGCCAGTCCCTCTTGGACCAGTGCGTGGTCATCGGCAAGCATTAATTTAATGGTCATTGTGAGCGCTCTCTACTGATGATTGTTGGAAAATATAGTTGTCAAAATCGAGTTTGATTTTAATGATGGTCCCTTTGTTCTCGGCACTGAAAAGTGAAAACTGCCCCCCCAAAAACTCAATGCGTTCTTGCATGTTACGAATGCCAGTTCCTGAATCATCCAAATGCTTGATCCTAGAAACTTTCTCAACATTAAATCCGATGCCGTCGTCTTTGATTGTCATCAGTATACTACGTTCTGACACCCTAAAGCGGATAACCACATTAGTTGCCTGGGCATATTTATCGATATTAGTGAGTGCCTCTTGCGCGATTCGATAATAGGTTGTTTCTATTTTTGAATCATGGCGTGGTATATCATCAAAATAACTGATGGTGGCGTTAATCCCTGTGCGTTCGCCATATTCAGTGACTAATATCTGTAATGCCGCACCAAGTCCCAAGTCATCTAAACTAGCGGGGCGTAGCCCTTTCGATATTCTTTTTATTTCTGTGATAGCTTCATGAATAGTTGCGATGCCTTTTTTTAAATGTGCTGGAGCACCATCACTCTTTTTTTCTAAGTGCATCTCGGCAGCTTGAATCTGAAACCGCCCTGATACCAGTAATTGGATGATGCCATCATGCAACTCTCGCGCAACACGGGAGCGTTCATCTTCTTGAAATTGAATAACACTGTGGATTAATTGTTGTAACTTGGTATCGGCATTACGCTTGTCAGAAAGGTTGATGGCAAAACCAATCCATGCCACTAACACTAACGATGATAGGGTTACTGTTAATATTAGGGTCGAGGTTGATTTGGTGCTTTGGCGTAACTCCGATAAAAAGGCCTCACTAACTTCGCGTGTATCATCTAGATAAACCCCAGTGCCAAACATCCAGTCCCAAGGCTCTAGCTGTGTTGCGTATGACAGTTTTTCCTCATCAACGTTGTTACTTGGTTTTGGCCAATGATAGCGATAAAAGCCACCACCATCTTTGGCCAATTGAATAAGATCCTGGACTAAAAGTTGCCCTTGAGAGTCTTGTTGATGCCATAAGTTGGTCCCCACTAGATCAGGTAGTGGGGGAAGGACTAAGTTTGTACCATCGTATTGGTAGATAAAAAAATAGCCATCCTTACCATAATTTAACTGGTCAATTAATTCTTTGGCTCGCTGTTGTTGCTGTTGGGGGGATAAGCTTGGATCCATCGCG
>JABSRS010000245.1 GCA_013214885.1 Gammaproteobacteria bacterium | reverse complement strand
CATGGTGTTGCGCTCAATACAAGGTACTTGCACTAAACCATCGATTGGAGCGCAGGTTAATCCTAGATTGTGGTCCATCCCGATTTCTGCGGCATTCTCAATTTGATCTGGGGTGCCACCCATCGCAGCAGCTAATGCGCCAGCGGCCATCGAGCAAGCAACGCCAATTTCGCCCTGACAGCCGACTTCAGCGGCAGAAATTGAGGCATTCTTTTTATAGAGCAGGCCAATAGCAGCAGCGGTGGTTAGAAATTCAGTGATCCCTTTTTCTTGATCATCACACTTAAACTTCAAATACCAAGCAAGCACAGCAGGGATAACACCCGCAGCTCCATTGGTTGGTGCTGTTACAACTCGGCCGCCAGCGGCATTTTCTTCATTAACCGCCATCGCAAACATATTGACCCAGTCAGCGCTGTCTAAATCGTTTGGCTTGGTATTAAGGATCCGCTGATGCATATCGAATGCGCGGCGTTTTAGCTTTAAACTTCCAGGCAGCACACCTTGAGTTTTGAGCCCTCGATCAATACATTTCGACATCACTTGCCACAGCTCGTTAATTTTAGAATCAACGTTGGACGTCCCTAATGCTTGCTCATTGGCGAGCATCAATTGGCAAATTGTTATGTTTGAATGATTACAATGTGCGATTAACTCTCGGCCATTGTTAAACGGATAAGGAAGAGAAACCGAAATGGCTTCGTCTTGACCAAATTCATCAGCACTCAGTACGAAACCGCCACCAACCGAAAAGTAGGTTTGCGTCAGTACCAGCTCACCGTTACTACCAAATGCACTGATTCTCATGCCGTTAGGGTGTTGCGATAAGGTCTGGCTGTAATTAAAAATGATGTCTTGGGCTTGATTAAAAAAGATCCACTTTTTACCTGCCAAAGGCAGTTCTTTGGTATTTTTGACTAAGGCAATTAACTCATCGGTAGCATCGGCTTCATCGGTAGCATCGGCTTCAACGGTATCTGGTGCTTCTGCCATTAGACCTAAGATACAAGCAGTATCGGTTGCGTGGCCTTTACCCGTTAATGCGAGCGAACCATACAGATCAACTTTAACGGTTGTTGTTTGCTCTAATTGATTATTTGCAATTAACATTGCGGCAAAACGATTACCTGCCACCATTGGACCCACCGTGTGCGAACTTGATGGCCCAACGCCAACCTTAAACAAATCAAAAATACTGTGTGCCATTGATAACTCCACTACATTTAAAAGCAAACTTGAGCTTTAACATTTCGTAAACATATCAGGCTTGTTTTTCCGATTCAATAAAAAAGTTTCCTATAGGAAACTTTTTTTACGGGATTGTCGTTATTTCATTGATTTTATTGATTGTTTATTTTTGATATAAGTTAGTTCATCAAAGACGTCAGATGTGTAACAATTGGAGCTATGGAATTTTTGATCGGATTTAAGCAATGAGTGAACAACGAACACATGATATGTATCCGTCGATGGTCGTCGAGGATAGTCAAAACGTTACCCGAACCATCGAGCCAATAACAATTGGTCGTCAGTTAAAAGCAATTAGAACGGCTAACAAGCTGACATTAGAAGAAGCGAGTAAACGTACGGGCTTGGCGCGTTCGACATTATCTAAGATAGAAAACGAGCAAATTTCACCGACCTTTACCGTGATGCAAAAGCTAGCTCATGGCTTAAATATTGAATTACCTCAGCTATTTACCAAGCCGAACAACATTCGCGCCACTGGGCGTCGAGACATTACCAAGATAGCACAAGGCAGAACCCATTTAACCTCGACCTATGAGCATGAATTGCTGGCTACTGAGCTGAGCAATAAAAAGATGATGCCCTACAAGAGCAGGGTTCATGCCCGATCTTTTGATGACTTTGGTGAATGGGTTCGCCATCAGGGCGAAGAGTTTATGCTAGTACTTGAAGGAGAGATCCAATTGCTGACTGAATTTTATGAGCCCGCTAGCCTTAAAACTGGAGACAGTGTCTATTATGATGCCACCATGGGACACCTTGTTGTTTCTACCAGTGAGACTGACGCATTGATCTTATGGGTCACCGCTGACTAAGTTTTAATCTGTTAAAAATTCCATTAAAAAAAACAGCCTCGGCTGTTTTTTTTTATTATTTTTTTAGGGAAAAGTTGTTGTTTTTACGGTACTTGAGTAATTCCTTAAATTTTAACCTGGTTAAAAAATAATATAAAGGTTGAAATTTGTTTCTTAATTAACTATTTTGTTTCCTATTGGAAACATTAAATTAACAATAAAAGCATAATAGTTCCGATAATAAACAATAGTTCTAAATTACTCGGTGAAAACCGAATTCAATAAAAATATAACAAAGTAATGAGGTTGGTATGGAATTTATAACAAATATTATATCCAGTATTAACAGTATCGTATGGGGCGTTCCGATGCTTGTTATGATACTTGGCGTTGGTCTGTTTTTAACCGTTGGTTTGCGCTTAATGCCTATTCTGAAATTGGGTACCGGTTTTAAACTACTGTGGAAAGGTCGTATTCCAGATAAAGATAAAAATGCCAAGGGAGACATCAGCCCGTTCAATGCGCTAATGACCTCGCTGTCAGCGACAATCGGTACTGGTAACATCGCTGGTGTTGCTACTGCGATATTCTTGGGTGGTCCAGGTGCACTATTTTGGATGTGGTGTACTGCATTAGTAGGCATGGCAACCAAGTTTGCTGAAGCCGTACTGGCGGTTAAATATCGCGAAGTAGATGCCAATGGCAACTATAGCGGTGGCCCGATGTACTACATCAAAAATGGTTTATCGAGTAAGTGGGCCTGGTTAGGCACTGCTTTTGCTATCTTTGGTTCGATTGCTGGTTTTGGTATTGGCAACACGGTTCAAGCTAACTCGGTTGCTAATGCATTACAGTCAAGCTTTGGTGTCGAGCCGCTAGTCACAGGTATCGTGATGATGGTGCTCGTTGGTTTGGTATTAATGGGTGGCGTTAAGCGTATTGGTGATGTCGCCGGTAAACTGGTCCCGCTAATGGCAACATTCTATATTGCTGCTGGTGCGATTGTTCTTGCAATGAACGCGGCTGAATTACCTGCGGCATTTGCGTTAATCATTAACAGTGCATTTACTACAACTGCCGCTGAAGGTGGTTTTGCTGGTGCAGCAGTATGGGCAGCAATTCGGTTCGGTGTGGCTCGTGGTGTGTTCTCCAATGAAGCTGGTTTAGGTAGTGCGCCAATCGCTCACGCCGCAGCAAAAACCAATAACCCAGTTGCTCAAGGTCTTGTCGCAATGTTGGGTACCTTTATTGATACCTTAATAGTATGTTCTATTACTGGTCTTGCCATTATCGTCACCGGCGAGTGGACTTCAGGTGCAACCGGCGCCGAGTTAACATCAAATGCGTTCGCCAGTGCTATTCCAGGCGGTAACTATATCGTTGCTATCGCACTCTCTGTCTTTGCCTTTACCACTATTTTAGGGTGGAGCTTATACGGTGAAAAATGTGTCCAATATCTATTTGGTGTTAAAGCAATTACTCCATTCCGTATCCTTTGGATCTTAGTTGTTCCTCTAGGCGCTGCTGGTTCACTAGAATTCATCTGGTTACTTGCAGATACCATGAATGCACTAATGGCACTGCCTAACTTAATTGCCTTGGCACTTCTTAGCCCTGTGGTATTTAAGTTAACGCGTGAATATTTTAACAACAACGGTCAAGCCCCTAGCGATAGTGCTAAGCAAGCTGACTAAATCTTTACCAATGTATAATAACCGCTCAACATGAGCGGTTTGTGGAGCAAGCATGACTGATTCAAATCAACAACTTCTGAAAACACCTTGTTACGAGCTTCATCTTGAAGCTGGTGCAAAAATGGTACCTTTTGCTGGCTATGATATGCCAGTTCAATACCCACTAGGTGTTAAGAAAGAACATTTACATACTCGCGATCAAGCGGGTTTGTTCGATGTTTCTCACATGGGCCAATTAAAACTAATCGGAGCCGGTGCTGCCGCTGCGTTAGAGAAATTAGTGCCAGTAGATATTATTGATTTGCCTCAAGGTAAACAACGCTATGCATTGTTTACTAACGATCAAGGTGGTTTACAAGATGACCTGATGGTCAGTAATTTCGGTGAGCATTTATTCGTTGTGGTTAATGCGGCATGTAAAGCGCAAGACATTGCACATTTACGAGCTAATATGCCTGATGATGTCGAGATTGAAATTCTAGAAGATCGTGCTTTATTAGCACTACAGGGACCAAAAGCGGGCGCAGTGCTTGCGCGTTTAATTCCTAAATCTTCAGACATGATCTTTATGGATTCTCGGGTCCTAAACTTTGATGGCGTTGACTGTATAGTTGGTCGTGCTGGCTACACGGGTGAAGACGGTTTTGAAATTTCAATTCCTGCGGCTGATGCCGAGCGTTTAACCCGCTTAATCCTTGCTGAAACTGAAGTTGAATGGATTGGTCTGGGCGCGCGTGATTCTTTACGTTTAGAGTCTGGTTTATGTCTATACGGTCATGATATTGATACCACAACTACGCCAGTAGAAGCTAGCTTATTATGGGCAATTAGCAAGGTTCGTCGTACTGATGGCGCGCGTGCTGGTGGTTTCCCTGGTGCCGATATTATTTTAGAGCAAATCATCACTAAAAATGTCGCGCGCAAGCGTATCGGCATGATCGGTTTGGGTAAGGCTCCAGTGCGTGAAGGTGCTGAGCTGTTTAATGCCGATGGCGAAAAAATTGGTGTGGTAACTAGTGGTACTGCTGGTCCTACTAAGGGCGTACCTGTTGCAATGGGTTACGTTGCTAAAGAATATGCGGTACTTGGTAATGAGATATTCGCTGAAGTTCGTGGTAAAAAGTTACCAATGCGAGTTGAAAAAATGCCATTTGTTGAACAACGTTACTTTCGTGGTTGATAATTGAGCTATTATAGATTAAACACAAAGGCATCTATTGGGTGCCTTTATTTTTATGTTAAAGGTCGCAGGAGCTATAGAACAAATAACAACCTTTAACTTATACTGGTTTTAAATTGATGCTAGTTATGCAAAGGAGGGCATATAGATGGCGCAATTAACTAACCCTTAAAAATGAGACAAATTATGAAATTTAAATTCAAAATTGTCGCAGTAACGGCAAGCGTCCTATTCTTGTCATTATCACTTCTCTCTGTAAATCAATATATCCAAGTTGACTCTAGCGTTAATAAACTGGTACGCAGCAGCGCTAACGCCGTTGCGGTGGGGCTGGCAAATAATGTCGCTCAAGTAATTGATGATAAACGGATTATTGCAAAATATCTGGTCGACTTAATTGAAGATGATATTACTGAAGAAAATATCGAACGTGTCTACACCAAAGACGTCATAAAAAACGAGTTCGTGTTAGCAGGTGTTGGCTTTGAAAGTGATGGTAGTGTGCTCGATAATGATCCTAACTGGATCCCCGCTTCGAATTATGACTCACGCCAAAGACCTTGGTATATTGATGCTAAAAAATCAATGAACCTCATTGTAACAGCGCCGTATTCCGATTCTGTTACTAAAGATATTATTGTGTCGATGGGACTACCTTTAAGGCAGTCAGGTCAGTTTGTTGGTGCAATGTTTCTTGATGTTAGCTTACAAAGTCTAGGTGATATTCTTAAC
>JABSRS010000244.1 GCA_013214885.1 Gammaproteobacteria bacterium | reverse complement strand
AAATACGACCAGGGATAGTGGTTAAAATTTCCTTACCAATAGCGACCGCTAAATAATCACAGGAATAAGAAAGTTGCTGTTGTTGATCCCCTGGCTGCTTTTTAGCTTGGCTGATAGCATCACTGACTAGCTCTTGATACTGGGGCATTTGGGCCGCTTTAAGGATCAATGATGGATTAGTCGTGGCATCTTGAGGCTGATATAACTTGATGGCTTCAATGTCACCCGTATCAGCGACCACACTGGTCATTGCTTTAAGTTGTTCTAATTTGTTCATGTGATGCTCCTGATCATAAGTTCTCTTATTGATAACACAGTTGAAGAATCTCTGGTGCTATCATTGAGTTATTTGATATATCGATTTTTATTTTAACTATTTATTTAATTGTTATTAGATATAGCATGTAATAATTATTAACCCTAGTGCCAAGATCTAAAAACAGCATCAATGTTGTTTTTGAATACGATTGCACTGCAAAAGCGTTATTTTCGTCACACTATCTAGCGACAGCTCGCTGGATATTTTAGTTAAGAAAGGGCTTAAGGTTGCCCTAGTAGATACAATCAGTACAATGGGGGCGAAGTATACTTACATTGAATAGGAATTCTTATGCTGGCTGTTATTTCTCCTGCCAAAAAACTCGACTTTGCAACACCCGCTCATCCAATAGCTGCTGGTCAGTGTCAATTACTGAGCCACTCTCAAACTTTGATGGAGCGGTGTCAGGAATTAACCCCAGCCGATATTGCCTCGTTGATGAAATTAAGTGATAAGTTAGCGGGTTTAAACGCTGCGCGTTTTGGTCAATGGCAAGTCCCTTTTACTAAAGAAAACGCCAAACAGGCTATTTTTGCATTTCAAGGTGATGTTTATATCGGATTAGGGGCACAAGTGTTATCTGATGATGATTTAGAATTTGCCCAATCTCATTTAAGAATTTTATCTGGGCTGTACGGTGTGCTGCGTCCACTTGATTTGATGCAGGCTTACCGTTTAGAAATGGGCACCAAGTTAGACAATGCCCGCGGTAGCAACTTGTATAAGTTTTGGGGTAGTTTAGTCACTGACAATATCAATCAGACCTTAGCTGAGCAAGGTAGTGAATATTTGGTTAACTTGGCTTCGACTGAGTACTTTAAGGTTATTCAAGCCAACAACATTCAAGCAAAAATCATTACCCCAGTGTTTAAAGACTTTAAAAATGGTCAATATAAGATTATTAGCTTCTTTGCTAAAAAAGCCCGTGGCATGATGGTACGTTATATGATTGATAAGCGTGTATCGACTCCACAGCAATTGGCCGACTTTGACTATGGTGGCTATTGCTATGATCAGTCACAATCGAGTGATACCACCCTGGTATTTACCCGTAAGCAATAGTTTAGCGTAACCAATGTTCAAACCTCAGGCTGGGTTGAACATTGGCAAGACGATTAAATAGAAAGATTAGTGCGAGCTAGGCTTATCACCTTGTGGCAATGACTTTAGCTCACCATCGTATTGAGCGGCCATATAAGCAACGACTGCCCAGGCTGCAACATTCTGACGCAACTCCTCTGGATTAATCTTATCTAACGTATCATTGGCGGTATGATGGTAATCGAAATAATCGGTACCATTTTGACGCAAGCTAAATACCGCAACCCCTTTGGCTGGCAACACTGAGACATCGGGACCACCGCCTGATTTATTATTACCCTGATTAATATTTAGTGGCTGCAGCACTTTGGCAATATCTTTGGCTAAATCAAGGTTGTCAGGATGAAGTTGGGTGGCAAATTGCCAGACATTGCGCGCGCCAAAGTCCGACTCACCGGCAAATTTTATTTGGTGTAAGTTGTTAGCATTAGCATCACGGTATTCTTTAGCACCGATAAGACCGCCTTCCTCATTGGCAAATAACACCACTCGAATCGAACGTTTAGGTTTTAACGCTTTAATTGCATGAGCTGCGGCCATCACAATACCAACACCCGCGCCATCATCTAATGCGCCGGTGCCTTCATCCCAAGAATCGAGGTGAGCACCGATTAGGATGAATTCGTTAGGAAGTTCGCTACCAGTAATTTCACCAATGACGTTATAAGAAGTCTTTGGTTTAAGTGTCTTACTGCTAAGGCTAAAGTTAACGGTGATTGGCAAGCCGCGTTTGTTCATCGCGACTAGCAGTTGGGCGTCGGAGGTTGAAACTGCAGCGGCGGGGATTTTCTTAACCCCAGGTGTTTGGCGCATGCCGCCAGTGTGTGGCATTCTCGACTTGTCAGTGCCGACCGAACGAATTAATAGACCGATAGCCCCTTTCTCCGATGCCAGAGATGAACCAATCGCACGACCTGCTACCGCTAAACCATATTCTTTACCTTCGCGGTGACGATGCATCCGCGCATCGATATAGACAATTTTTCCAGCGATAGTCGCTCGATCAGCCGCTTTTAACTCGTCTACCGAATTAAAAAACACTAATACCCCGGTAATACCTTCAGCTGGGGTCGCAACACTGCCACCTAATGCTGTAATAACCAGTGGTTGTGGAAACGGTGCGGTTATTTTTGCACTCGCTTGACCGCGCTCCCAATGAATAACCTCAACGGGTTGTTGGTAAACTTTGTCAAAACCTAATTGTTCAAATTTGTTGACTGCCCAGATCACCGCTTGTTGATCGGCAACTGATCCTGCGATACGAGGACCGACTTCAACCGTTAATGACTCAACTATGTCATATCCTAAGTGTTGCTGCTTAGCATGATCACGTAAGGTGTTGGCAGCTGAAAAAGTACTGTTGCTGGTGGCCGCAATGGCGGATGTTGAAAAAAGGGTGGCGAAAGCCAAGGGAAGTAGCAATGATTTCATGTCGACCTATTTATTGTTTTTGATTAATACGAGGTAATACTATCACGGGTACCAGCAGGAATGGGGTGAAAATTAGTCAATAATCAAATTTTAGACATAAAAAAACCGACCTAAGTCGGTTTTTTTAATAAAGCGTAAGCTTCGATTAAAGTGCTTTAATTTGAGCACTTAAACGAGACTTATGACGCGCAGCCTTATTTTTATGGATCAAGCCTTTAGTGGCATAACGATCTAAAATAGGTTGAACTTCAACGAATGCTTTAGTTGCTGCATCTTTATCGCCAGAAGCGATTGCAACAAGTACTTTTTTCATGAATGTGCGCATCATTGAACGACGGCTAGCGTTATGCTTGCGGCTCTTTTCAGATGTGATTGCGCGTTTCTTAGCAGACTTAATATTAGCCAAGGTAAACTCCTAGAACTGTTCTATTACGATACTATTTAAAGGTCGGGGATTATGCCCGTTTTGAGACCCAATATCAATCGCGTTGTTAAAAGAAAAACATAACTTTGTCATTTTTTTACCAATAGAGGCAAAATTAGTCGCTACTTTTGTTGTGAAAAAGTGGCGAGCTTTTAGATTGACCGTTATGATAACGGGCGAATTCTATCAATATTTTTTCGACAGTCCTAGCACTAATTGCGATTATCACCAGATAAAGGCTATTTTGTTGGACGGTTCTCACTTGAATATTATAAAAAAGTGGTGCTATTAGTCGATTTTCATTTTCAGGGACAACTTTTGAGTAAAAAATTATTACGCTCTGGCGCGATTGTCAGTGTCATGACACTTATTTCACGGGTACTCGGTTTAATTCGAGATGTCGTGATGGCTGGATTGCTTGGGGCCAATGCCAATGCCGATGTTTATTACCTGGCAGTGAAAATTCCAAACTTCATGCGCCGGCTCTTTGCCGAAGGGGCATTTGCTCAAGCGTTTGTACCGGTATTAAGTGAATATCAAGCGCAAGAAGACAAAGACAAAATCAGAGAGTTGATTGCCTATGCCTCGGGAACGCTCGGGACTATCATTACCGTAGTCGCTATTGTCGGGGTGATTGGCTCACCAGTGCTCATTGCATTGTTTGGTGCGGGTTGGTTTGTCGATAGCTTTAGTGACCCCGAGGCACAGCACAAATACGAATTAGCCTCGCTGATGCTAAAAATTACTTTTCCGTACCTGTGGTTTGTGACATTGGTGGCATTAAGTGGCTCGATTTTAAATGCGATGGGGCGCTTTGCTGTCGCATCATTTACGCCGGTGTTCCTTAATGTCGCGATTATTGCCGCGGCGCTATACCTTGCCCCAAACTTTGAAGAACCTGCGATTGGTTTAGCGTGGGGCTGGTTTTTGGGTGGCTTGCTGCAATTACTGTTTCAATTACCTTTTCTTTATCGGGCCAAAGTATTGGTGAAGCCTAAATGGGGTTGGCATGATCCTGGGGTGGTGAAAATCCGGACCTTAATGATCCCTGCTTTATTTGGAGTCTCGGTCAGCCAAATTAATTTATTGTTTGATACGATGATTGCGACTTTTTTAATTACAGGTTCGGTCAGTTGGTTGTTTTTCTCCGATCGGTTATTGGAGTTCCCACTAGGGTTGTTTGGCATTGCTATTGCGACGGTTATTTTGCCGAGCCTGTCACGATTGCACACTAACGATGCCACTAAAGATTTCGCCAAGACCATGGACTGGGCCATTCGAATGATTATGTTAATGGGAGTTCCTGCAGCATTTGGGCTAATGATCCTCGCGCAACCGTTAATTACCGTGATGTTTAAGAGCGGGCAGTTCACTAGTTCAGACGTGACCATGGCGAGTTATAGCTTAATGGCTTATTCGTTTGGCCTCTTTAGTTTTATGTTAATTAAAGTACTAGCGCCGGGCTTTTACGCCCGCCAAGATACCAAGACGCCCGTGAAAATTGGTATAAAAGCAATGATTGCCAATATGGTGTTTAATGCGATATTTGCGATTAGCTTGGGACGAGAATTTGGTTTTATTGGGTTAGCGTTTGCAACTTCGTGTTCCGCTACCTGTAATGCGTTTTGGCTTTATAGCAAATTAAAGGCTGATGGCATCTACCAATTCAGCAATAAAACTCGGTGGTTTGGCTTAAAATCTCTCAGTGCAAGTTTGATTATGGTGGCGTTAGTCACTTATTTTAACCCAACCAGCCAAATGTGGTTTTCTTTTGATAAAACAACCCAGATAATAGAGCTATTAAAACTGATAGCGGTGGCACTCCTGAGCTATTTTAGCCTGTTATTTGTGATGGGTTTCAGGCTAAAGAATTTAAAGGCATAATTATCAGCTGAAAAGTACACTATTTTGATATATAATTCGCCAGTTTTGGGGTGTAAGGGTACTAATTAGTTTATGGAGCTTATTCGCGGTATACATAACATCACAGCGGTGCATCGCGGCTGTGTGTTGACCATTGGCAATTTCGACGGTGTTCACTTAGGCCATCAAGAAGTGCTTAATGGCTTAAAATTGCGGGCAAAAGAACTTGGCCTTGCAAGTACTGTCATGACATTTGAGCCATTACCTCAAGAATTATTTAAAGGTAAGCAAGCACCAGCGCGGTTATCACGGTTACGTGAAAAGTTGCGTTTGCTTGGTGATTACAACATTGAACGGCTGCTATGCATTCGTTTTGATCGAAAATTCTCAGCAATGAGTGCCCCTGATTTTATCGAACAGTTGTTGGTAAAAAAACTTGGGGTTAAATTTTTAGTGGTCGGTGATGATTTTCGTTTTGGTCACGGACGCAGTGGCGACTATGAGATGTTGGTTGCCG
>JABSRS010000243.1 GCA_013214885.1 Gammaproteobacteria bacterium | reverse complement strand
TCTATAAAAAAGTCTTGCCCCGTGCCTAATCGCACGAAATTAACACTACTCGGTCTAGCGATTTCAGTTGCTATTAGTGGCCATGCTGTAGCAGAGGTTGCTCAAGATGATGTTGTTGACACTTCAAACGTAGAACGCATTATGGTCACTGCTCGTAAGCGCTCAGAAAGCCTAATGGAAACTCCTACGGCTCTGACAGTATTAGGCGCGGATCTGATTGAAAATAATAATATCGGCAACCTAGACGATGTCGCTAAATATGTCCCTAACTTAAATATCAGTCGTTTCGGCGGTGGTAACACGGCACATGCCGCGGTATTTATCCGTGGTATTGGTCTACAGGATCACGTGATTACAACGGATCCAGGTGTTGGCGTTTATGTTGATGGCGTATACCTTGGTCGTCAAATGGGTGCAAACTTATCACTGCCTAATATTCAAAGCGTTGAAGTATTACGTGGTCCACAAGGCACATTATATGGTCGTAACACGCTGGGCGGCGCAATTAACGTTATCACTAAAAAGCCTGGTGATGAAAATGTATTAAGCATGACCCTCAAAGGCGGTTCTCGTGGCCGTGCAGAAGGTAGCGTTTACTACAACAACGAAATTAATGACGACTGGAGTGTTTCTGGTAGTGCCGCTTACAAGCAGCGTAATGGTGTGGGCACTGCAGTAAACTTAGAAAATCCTGAAAAAGAAATCGGTGAAGAGCAAGAGTTTAGCGGACGTTTGGCCCTAAAATGGCAAGCAACTGAAGATTTCTCATTACTATTTTCGGTTGATGGCGTCGATAACGAATCTGGGCAAAGCCCGTACACTATCGAATTTACCGCACCTCTTGATCCAAATGACCCATCTAATGGTGATTTCCCACTATTAAAGCCAGATATGATCCCTACCAACCCTGATGATTTAGGCACTACAGTTGCTGGTTTAGAATCAACAGCTGCTGCTGGTTGGGGTACATCGATCACCGCTGACTGGGATATTGATGACACCTACACGGCTAAATTTATTGCCAGCTACCGCACCTCTGATTACGAAGGCGGCTTAGATGATGACGCATCACCTCTGCATTTATCTGAATTCCCTGAAGTAGGTGGTGCTGATCAGTACTCATTTGAAATACAGTTAAATGCTACTTATGAAGACATGGATTTCGTATCAGGTCTTTACTACTTTAACGAAGATGGTTATACCAAGTCAGGTCCTTGGGTCTTTAGTCCGTGGAATACGCCTGATGGCAAGCTAGACAATGGCGACTCATCTTTTGGTGATTATGGTTACTTCGACTTAAATCAAGTGACCGATGCTTACGCGGCTTACTTTAATATGTCATATGCATTAACTGACCAAGTTGATATTGGCGGTGGTCTTCGTTATTCAAAAGACAGCAAAAAAGCCAATGCAATGTTCCCATCATTTGCCAATCGCAAATTTGTTGAAGCTGACTTTGACGAAATAACTTGGGATGTCAATGTTTCTTATCAGCTAGATAATGGTCATAACGTTTACGCTCAAGTACAAAAAGGTTACCAAACTGGCGGGTTCCCTCCTCGTCCGTTCGGTGGTGAAGCACAGTTTGTTGCTTTTGATGAAACAACCGCAATTAACTACGAAGTCGGTTTTAAAGGGCAAGTGTTTGACAACATGTCGATCATGACGGCTTTCTTCTATACCCAGTACAGCGATCTTGCGCTACCGTTTAACGATCCAACATCAGGTGGTGGTTTTGTCACCATCATGGAAAATGCTGGTGAGTCTGTTGCTAAAGGGATTGAAATTGAAAGTACTATTAACGTCACTGAAGATTTCGAAGTTCGTGTCGCTGTTGGTTACCTAGATGCTGAAATCACCAAGCTAGATGCCGATGTAAAGGGTATTACATTGGGAAGTACTCCTGCGCTAACGCCAGAATGGACAGCGACTGTTGCCGCAACCTACTTCTTGTACCTAGAGAATGGTTCAACGGTATCGTTTAATGGTGATTACTCATACCGTGGCAGCATGCAAGGTCAATCGACTAATACCGCTTCTGAGAAAATCGATTCGCGTGCTCTAGCTGGCTTTAATGTTAAGTACCAACCAGAAGAAGGTGAATGGTCACTAAGCTTATACGGTGAAAACGTATTTAACGAAGTCTATGACCAAGGTCGTCTACAACAGTCTGGTTTCGTTGGCATCGTTCGTAGCAACGACCGCAGCGAATTTGGCTTACGTTACACGCACAATTTCGAACTGTAATGATTAATCCTCCTCGTTAATCGGAGGATTTAAGTTCCCTTAAAGGCGCTGACTTCGGTCAGCGTTTTTTTGTGTCGAATAACGAATGATGTATAGTACTAGTGAATTATCTTTATATAGACCAACTCACTAGGAAATAACACTTATGGATAGAGTAAAAAATCTAATTATCATCAGTTTGTTAGGGATTTTGTTTGCCTACGCGTCAATCATTATTATTGGTTATGGTGCTGCCATTGCCATTCCTGTGGATCTATTAGGCCCTCTGGTAAAAAGTTCCCCCTACTTGGCTTTCGCAACCATTGATTTATTAACGTTAGGCTTACCTTTGGCAAGCTGTTTTATGATGCTGGCTTTGCTCATTAAGCTTATCAAGGTCAATACACATCACCTTTGTTACGTCTTACTAGCGTTGCCTTTTTTGTTGCTGCACTGTTCTATCTTGATAATGAGTTTTCTCAATAGTGAAAATGTATATTTCTTGGCAACAACGCTCCCTAAATACATCCTACTTGCAATGTTAGTCTTTGCGATCACCAGACTAAGATTAAGACAAAAGACGCTCAACCACCAGAAATAACTAAACCAACAATATAGTAATTGATAGATTTATCAGTTTGATAATTTCCAGGCCTCAATGATTTATAATCATTGAGGCCCTAGGATAAGTAGCTCTACGGTTTGATATTTTGATTGATATGTAGAATATTATCGGGATCATATTTACCTTTGATTTCAACCAACCGATCATAGTTTGCGCCATAAGCCGATGCTACTCGATCGCCTTCCTCGGCAGTCATAAAATTAACATAAGCTCCTGCTGAGGCGTGGTGGCGGTGAAAAAATCACGAGACCAGTTAATGCAAGTTTGATCTTCGGTAGCATCATCCCAGCGCGCATGGACATTTAGCACATACTTCGTTTGGCGAGCTCCAGGTGTTAATAACGGATCAAACCCTTGTTGCCAGTCAATATATGGCATAACACCTACGTGTTCACCGTAGATGTCACCAAAGCTATTTAACGAGCTGATACATTTCTTACCTTGCTCAGGATCACCTGCATACATAAATGCCAGAATCACCACTTCTTTACCATGGACCTCTGGCGGTAAAAATGGCAAAGGTGGAGCTTTACGCATAACACACCAAACCGCCAACTCCTCAGGAGCATTAAGAGTAAATTCTCGATAGCGATTGAGTACCTGACGTGCTTGCTCGAGTGGGTAAACAACTAATCCGGCAAGGACATCAGGTCCCAGGGGATGCAATGCATATTCAAATTGGGTGATCACACTGAAATTGCCACCGCCGCCACGCACCGCCCAGAATAGATCGGGGTTTTCATCGGCACTAGCCGTAATGCTTTCACCATCAACTGTAATGAGATTCACTGAAATTAAATTATCGACTGTCATACCATGCTTTCGAGACAATCAACCGAAACCGCCACCGGTTGTCAGGCCAGCAATGCCTGTCGTTGAGTTGATCCCAATTGGCGTTGCAAGACCATGAATCTGAACAGCGGCATCAAAATCGCCTAACGTTACACCAGGTTCTACTATTGCGCGCCTGGCAACAGTGTCGACATCGATGTTTTTCATCGCTGAAAAATCAATCACTAAACCGCCATCAGTGATCTAATTGCCACCAATGTTGTCACCAGCACCGCGAATGCTAATTTCAAGATCATTGTTGCGAGAAAATGCAATGGACCAAGGGATATCTGCGACCGATGAACATTGAACTATAAAACGTGGTTTGCGATCAATCATTGCATTCCAGATCGTTCGAGCCTCATCATAGTTAGGATCCGCGGGCTCGATTAATCTACCTGTGATGTTTTGTTTCAAGGTGTTAATTTCTGTTTCAGATATATTTAACATGACATTCGCTCCTCAAAGTGATGGCGATAAATTATTAATAACGTGGCTATCTATTCAATGGTTACAAACTTCACAACTACTGTTGTTTCCGAAAAAAGATCTATTTAAAGTATAGCTACACTGTCAATAATTGAGGTGGTTTAAAAATTCAAGTCAGTTCCCTTCGCCATAAACCGAGCCAATAAGCTGATAATATATTCAATATTTGTATAAAAAATTATCAATAATGGTGCCAAACTGACTAATATCGGTGTATGTTTAATACGCTCGTTCGAATTACATTAAGGGATAGGATATGTTGATTGGAGTACCGCTAGAAACTTTTGACTCTGAAACACGGGTCGCTGCAACCCCCAAAACCGTGACACAATTGATAAAGTTGGGTTTTGATGTTGCCATTGAATCTAACGCAGGGTTGGCATCAGGCTTTGTTGATCAAGCTTACATCGATGCTGGAGCATCGGTGGTTTTTAAAACAACTCAAATATTTGCCAGCGATATCGTGTTGAAAGTTAACGCGCCCAGTGATGGCAGCAACGAAAGCATCGACGAAGTGTCGATGTTACAACAAGGCACTACTCTGATTAGTTTTATCTGGCCAGCGCAAAACGAAGACTTATTGGCCAAGCTCGCCGAGCGCACCATTAATGTGATGGCCATGGACAGTGTCCCTCGAATGTCCCGTTCGCAATCACTCGATGCCTTAAGCTCAATGGCAAATATTGGCGGCTATCGCGCGGTTATCGAAGCCGCACACCATTTTGGACGGTTCTTTACCGGCCAAATTACTGCGGCAGGTAAAGTGCCACCAGCCAAGGTATTGATTATTGGCGCAGGTGTCGCTGGCCTTTCGGCCATTGGCGCGGCAGGCAGTTTGGGCGCAATTGTGCGCGCCTTTGATACTCGCCCCGAAGTTAAAGAGCAAATAAACTCAATGGGCGCCGAGTTTTTAGAACTTGAATTTGACGAAGAGTCGGGTTCAGGCGATGGCTATGCCAAAGTCATGAGCAAAGAATTTATCGATGCCGAAATGGCGTTGTTTGCTGAGCAAGCCAAAGAAGTTGATATCATTATTACCACCGCGCTTATTCCTGGTCGCCCAGCCCCGAAATTAATCACCAAAGCCATGGTTGATTCAATGCAACCTGGCAGTGTAATTGTCGATTTAGCGGCCGCCAATGGCGGTAACTGTGAATACTGCGTTAGTGGCGAAATATTTACCACGGATAATGGCGTTAAGGTGATTGGTTTTACAGACTTACCCGCCCGTTTACCCGCGCAATCTTCGCAGCTTTATAGCACCAACTTAGTTAATCTTCTCAAGCTGATCACCCCAGAAAAGGACGGAGAAATAACCATTGATTTTGAAGATGTCGTGGTTCGTGGTGTCACCGTAATTAAACAAGGCGAAATAACTTGGCCTGCCCCACCGATTCAGGTTAGTGCCGCGCCGAGCCAAGCAGCAACGGCTGAGGTAGCCGTAATGCCAGAGAAAAAGCAAATACCTAGTGTCGTTAAATACACATTGGCACTCGCTGGACT
>JABSRS010000242.1 GCA_013214885.1 Gammaproteobacteria bacterium | reverse complement strand
CCCTCATCTCACTACGCTCATGATGAAGCGTCTTGGCTTTTAGCTGTTTTAAGCTAACCAGCCCTTTAATATCAACAATTAATGCAACTTCACCATCCCCAAGAATGGTTGCTCCTGATACCCCCTCTACCACCATATAATTTGATTCAAGACTCTTTAATACCACTTGTTGCTGGCTCAGTAGGTCATCGACCACCATCGCAATTTTAGTGCCGCCATTTTCAACAATGATAACCATCCCCTCGTCATGTTCTTTGGCCTTGTCTGGGAGTGCGAACAGTTGCCTGATATTATAGAGTGGGATGTATTCACCCCTAAACAGGTACAGGCTTTCATTACCGGCAATCGCTTTAATAGCGTCTTTTGCCACCTGGACTGACTCAACAATTGAGATCAAAGGCACAATATATGTTTCGTTGGCCACCCTAACTAATTGACCATCTAAAATGGCCAGAGTGAGCGGTAAACAAACACTGACTTTCGACCCTTTGCCTGGCGTTGAGGATAACGAAACATGGCCACCTAAAGACTCGATGTTCCGCCTCACTACATCCATGCCAACGCCACGTCCCGATAAGTCACTAACGGTATCTGCCGTTGAAAAACCTGGGGCAAATATTAACGAGTTTATTTCATCATCGGTTAAGTTTTGCTCTTTAGTCACTAGACCTTTTTCAATCGCTTTTTCGTGAATTTTAGCGGTGTTTAATCCTCTGCCGTCGTCTGAAATATCTATCACAATATAACCGCCCTGATGGTAAGCATTAAGATGAACGGTTCCCGTTTCATCTTTACCAGCATCGAGCCGTTCTTGCGGTGTTTCTAAACCATGATCTAATGAGTTTCGTACCAAGTGAACCAATGGATCTCCTATTTTCTCCATCACCGTTTTATCAAGTTCGGTTTGTTCACCAGATAGTTTAAGTTCGACTTTTTTACCCAATTTTGAGCTAACATCGTAAACCATTCGAGGAAAACGATTAAACACAAAACTGATTGGTAACATCCTGATCCGCATAACATCTTCTTGCAAATCTCGCGTATTACTCTCTAGTTGACCAAGCCCTTCCCGTAACTTATCAAGCAAGTCGTCATCTTCAGATGCTAGTTCATCACCAATCTGTTGTAACATCGCCTGAGTAATCACTAATTCTCCAACACGATTAATTAAGGCATCAACTTTATCAATCCCAACTCGTATTGAGCCACCTTCTGTTGCTACCGCTTTTGCTTTAGGACTACTGGCAGTTTTACTTTCATTGAGCACTGCAGCTGCTGGTTCTTTGTCTTCTACTGGCGCAACGGTCTGGTTCTCAGCGGATTCTAATACTTGTTCTAATGCAGGTTCTAGCACTTTTGATTCGCTAACCACTGGCTCACAATTTATTACACCCTGGGTGATTGTCAGTTTACAATCGTCTTCAACCCATTCGAAAATTTCAGCGATTGCTTCTTCGTCGCAATCACTCTTAAGCTCAAGTTCCCAATAGAGGTAACATTCTTCGGGATGTAATTCTTTCAAAGGAGGAACATCGCACACGGTCACTCTCTGTGTCAGAGATCCTAATTCGGCTAGGGCAGTAAAAATATGAACAGGGTCATTACCCGTTTGCAACATTTCATGGGTCGGCTCGAATGCAATCGTCCATAAATGTTCGATCACTGCCTCC
This sequence comes from Gammaproteobacteria bacterium, assembly GCA_013214885.1. Classification (GTDB taxonomy): domain Bacteria; phylum Pseudomonadota; class Gammaproteobacteria; order Enterobacterales; family Psychrobiaceae; genus Psychrobium. The sequence continues at coordinate 4,021 of JABSRS010000242.1, read as the reverse complement.
TTACTACTGATGCTTGGTGAGGCAGCAAGTACGCTTAGTGTCTCAGGTTGTTCCGCGCCATTTAGGGTGGTTTCCAACCCTTGGTGAACCTCATTTATTGCTGAATCATCACATTCCACACCATCTCTTGCTGATTCAATCAGTAACTTAATACAGTCGACTGATCTTAACAATAAATCGATATCGCTTTGACATACCTGTCTTCTACCATCACGCATTTCATCAAGTAAGGTTTCAACTTCATGGGTAAAATCCGTTACCCGATGAAAGCCAAAAGTACCAGCGCCACCCTTTATAGAATGCGCAGCTCGAAAAATTGCATGAATAGTATCATTATCTCCCTGCTCTAAAGTGAGCAGGCTTGATTCCATAAGTTCCAAACCTTCAAAGCTTTCTTCTAAAAAGGTTGGGATAAATTGCGAAAGTTCGATACTCATAAAACGCTACCTTATTACACGTTTAATAGTGGCCAACAATTTATCTGGATTAAAAGGTTTAACTAACCAACCTGTTGCGCCAGCAGATTTCCCTTTCATCTTCATATCCGACGAACTTTCTGTTGTTAGCATTAACACTGGGGTAAATTTAAATGCAGGGAGCTGTCTTAGCTCCTTACATAACGTAATACCGTCCATATTCGGCATATTGACATCAGTAATGACAAGATCGAATTTTCCCATCTTGGCTTTTTTGAGCCCGTCTACGCCATCCATTGCTTCTACGGTTTCATATTTTTGTTGCTGCAGCGTAAAAGAAACCATATTACGTATTGATGCAGAATCATCTACTACTAGGATCTTGACCATTAGATTCTCCTATGTCCGATTATGAATTAGCGATCAGTAAAATATCAGACAAACCTAAACGCTGAGCGCATTCAGTAAGTTCAACCGATTTTTTCTGCCATGATAGTTGTCTATTTTGAGTTGAAGCTTCGCTAACTAAGGCGACCAGTAATTGAATACCTGCGGTATCAACTCGCCAAAGTTCACTAGCATCGATTTGAATGTTTTGCTGGGGATCTAGTTTAGAAAGCATCTCAACTAGTGTGGTGTGATACTGCGCTACTTCTGATATTTCAAGTTCTGCGGGCAGTTTTATTGTCAGTGCATCCATGCAACATCCTTATTTTTAACACTTTACGTATAAGCCATCGTTAATGGCAATCCGTTAAATCATCTGATTCAAATATATCATAGTAATGATAATGGCTTAGAGTCAAGCATATTTTCACTCAATCTAATACTAAAAATAACAATCTATTAATAATTTAGCATTAGATCAATCTAACCACTCTATCGGTCATTAGTGATCTATATCAATTACCCAGTTCATTTAGCGGTTAAAATTCACGGTGAATTTATCCAAATACGAGAATTAGCTATGTCTAAGAGATGTCAAAGCTGTGGTGTACCGACAGATACAGCGGATTTGTGTCAGCAATGTGCCGCTGAAATAAAAAAATACAACATCAAGCCGCCAGCGAAACCTAGCAGTAAATTTAGAATATTCTTTGTCGTGTTAGTATTATTTTGCGCGATAATGATCGTGTACCTACCGCGCTAAAATAAAAACGAGTCAAACAAATTTTGACTCGTTTTTTACACAAAAGTTATTAATTGGATTGTTTTGCCATTCTTAAAATCAAATAACCAATCACACCATACAAACATGAACCGACTAAGATCGCTAATTTATCGGCAAACATAAACTGTAGCGGGTCAGCGTACGCCAGTGAATTGACGAATAAGCTCATCGTAAATCCGATCCCCGTTAATACGGCTACGCCATAAAGTTGTAAAAAATTACTCGATTCTGGTAATTTAGCTAAACCAAGTTTTATGGCAATAAAACTAAAGCCAAATACCCCAACCTGCTTACCGATAAACAAGCCTGCAGCGATACCCAATGGCACAGGGGTTAATACCTGTTCTAACGATATATTCCTAAAATCGACTCCAGCATTAACAAAGGCAAACAATGGCAAGATCAAAAATGCGACCCAATAATGAAGGTCGTGTTCCATCGTTTTAAGCATCGATTGTTTACTGCCTTTAGTCGTTAACGGAATAGTAAACGCTAATGCAACACCCGCTAAGGTCGCGTGGACGCCAGATTTTAAGACACTGACCCACAACACCACGCCAACCAGAATATAGGCCGCTTTACGAGTCACGCCCATCCGATTCATCACCACTAAAGAGGTTAGTGCAACCGCGGCAATACTGATAGACATGGTCGAAAGTTCAGAGGTATAGAACAGAGCAATAATGATAATCGCCCCTAAATCATCAATAATTGCCAGGGCCATTAAGAAGATCTTTAGCGAGACCGGTACTCTTTTACCCAATAGCGATAACACCCCAAGGGCAAACGCAATATCGGTCGCGGTTGGAATTGCCCAGCCTTGGGCATCAGGGCTGTCAATGCCAACGAAATACAAAAAGACCGCGGCAGGCACAACCATTCCGCCAACTGCAGCAACCCCTGGTAAAATTACCTGCGAAATGGACGATAGGTGCCCTTCGATAAGCTCGCGTTTAACTTCTAAGCCAATCAGTAAGAAAAACACCGCCATTAGGCCATCGTTAATCCACAGCAATAAGGGTTTATCAATATGGAGTGCCCCAAAACGAATTTCAACCGGGGTATTTAAAAATGCATCGTAAAATTCAGACAAGCCAGTATTTTTAAGTGCTAATGCCACTAGGGTGACAAAAATTAACACAATACCAGCCGAGGATTCCTTTTTAATGAACTCTTCGACAGCCGTCATAACTTATTTCCTTTAAAACAAAAGAATAAGTTTAGGGGATCTAATACCTAATGTCGACATAATATGTCTAACTTTTATGCCTAACTACTGTGTTTAACTATTGTTTTGCTCGAACTTAGCCATGAATTCCAATAACGCCTGAACACCTTCGATAGGCATCGCATTATAGAGGCTCGCACGCATCCCTCCGACGCTGCGGTGACCTTTTAGGGCTAGCAGACCAATTTTTTCTGCTTGCGCTAAGAAACTGGCGTTGAGGCTTGAATCTGCCAGTAAAAAGGTCACGTTCATTCGTGAACGCTGGCTTGGCTCGACACTATTATAATAAAAACGACTGTTATCGATAAAATCATAAAGTAGCTTCGATTTCTCAATATTTATCTTTTCAATCGCCTCAACACCACCAAGTTCTTTGAGCCATTTAAAGACTTCACCCGCCAAATACCAGGCATAAGTCGGTGGAGTATTAAACATCGAGTCATTGTCAGCCAATAATTTATAATCGAAAATTGAAGGGGTTGCTGGCAATGCGTGGCCAATTAAGTCTTCGCGCACAATCACGATAGCCAAACCCGATGGCCCAATATTTTTCTGGGCTCCCGCATAAATTAAGCCATATTTGGAGACATCAATCACCCGAGATAAGATGGTCGATGATAAATCGGCGACCAATGGCACACTAACATCAGGCTCGTCAAACATTTCAATACCATCAACGGTTTCATTAGGGCAATAATGAAAGTAACCAGCATCTTTAGATAACTGCCATTGCACTTGTGGTGCAACGCCATTTAATGAATCAACACATACTGGACTAGCCACTACATTGACTTCACCATACTTTTTAGCCTCAGTCACCGCAGATTTTGACCAAGAACCAGTCACCAAATAATCGGCTTTACCCGTTAAGCCCATTAAGTTAAGTGCAACCGCGGCAAACTGACCTCGACCGCCGCCGTGACAAAATAACACTTTATAGTTATCAGGAATGGCCATTAAATCCCTAAGGTTTTGTTCGGCTTCACTGGCGACTTTGACAAAATTCTTATCGCGGTGGCTAAACTCCATGATTGAAATACCATGGCCTTGCCAATCAACTAACTCGCGTTGGGCTTTTTCCATTACAGGTTTAGGCAACATTGCAGGGCCAGCACAAAAATTATAAACGGTGTTCATGATAGGTCTCTCAATAATAATATGTGATATGTTTATACCCGTGCCACTTGAAAATGCAGGTTTCAGAGC
>JABSRS010000241.1 GCA_013214885.1 Gammaproteobacteria bacterium | reverse complement strand
TGCGAGACTCCGCCACAAAGGGTTAACACCCCAATGACCATATTATTGGCCCCCTCACTAATGGCATCGGCCCCCTGCACCGCTAATTCTCTGGTCGGGCCGATCACTACGCTCTGCATAGATTGATGGTGTGATTTTGTCAGATCTAACAGCGGTAAACCAAATGCCAAGGTCTTTCCGCTGCCCGTCTGTGCCAATGCCAGCAGATCGCGGTTTAATAATAGTGCAGGGATTGCCAACTGTTGAATTTTGGTTGGTGATTGCAACTTTGACGGCAAGGCTGCTAACACAGAGGGGGATAGTTTAAGATCGGAAAAAGTCATGGGGCAACATAATTAAATTGAATAAAAGTGCAGTCTAATCACTGCCTCGGTGCAAGTAAACTCCCGATCTAAAAATAATCTCAAATCAATCTAAAATATAGTCCCTGCGCTCACTTATTTTAATGCTAAACACTAAATTCTGCGACTTTTCCGCGTAATTCAATCGCCATATTTGAAATTTCGATACTGGCGTTGGCGGTTGATTCGGCACCAGCAGCGGTTTGTTCACCAATCGAGCTTATATTAGTAACGCTTTGGTTAATTTGCTCTGCCACGACTGACTGCTCCTCAGCCGCACTGGCCACTTGCATATTCATATCGTTGATATGATTAATCGCACCTTCAATTAACTGCAACGATTTGCCTGCTTCGCCAGCTTGTTCGACTGACAACTGAGTTTGTTCAACACTATCTTGCATTTCATTGACTGCGCTATGGGCATTTGATTGCAATATCTCAATCATCCCTTGAATATCTTGAGTCGCATTTTGAGTACGTTTTGCTAACGTACGAACTTCATCGGCCACTACCGCAAAACCGCGTCCCTGCTCACCAGCACGAGCAGCTTCAATCGCGGCGTTTAGGGCGAGTAAATTAGTCTGATCGGCAATACCACGGATCACATCTAATACTGAGGCAATATCATCACTACTCTTTTCAAGCGCTTGGATAACAGTAGCGGTATGCTCTATTTTTTCGACCACAATATTTATTGCTTCAATGGTCTTTTGTACCACATGATGACCATTGTGGCTTCCTCGTTAGCCATCGTAGTTGCTTTGAATGTGTCTGCGCCATTACGTGCAACATCCTGCACCGTACTAGCCATTTGATTCATTGCGGTGCGACTTGCTCAGTTTCTTGATACTGACTATGGACCCCCTTTTTGGTCTGTTCACTAATTGCAGCAGTACTTTCAGCAGCGCTAGAGAGCATATTACTCGAGTTAAAAATATTACCGGTTAATTGACGCAAAATTGCGCTCATATCAAGCATCGCTTTATATGCACCTTGCTCTTGACCTGTGACCTTAATCGTATCACTAAGATCGCCTTGTGCAATTTTTCGGGCAATTTTCTCCATTTGTTCGGGCTCACCACCGAGCGGCTTAGTAATTGATCTCGCGGTTTTCCAACCCAATAAGGCACCAACAAATACTTAAAATACCGCCGTTATCATTAGAATTGTTATCGCCTGTTCGCTTGCTGAATAAGCCAAAATGTGCGCGTGATTCATTTCAGTCGCCGACATCTGCTCAATCTTATTTAAATGATTGGCCGCTAAGTCACCCATACGGTCTAAGCGCTCCATTGCCTCTGCTACCGAAATGTTATTGGCGATTAGTTCTTGTTGAAGAGTAATTAAATTGCTTGCTGATGCTTGAAACTTCTCGTGCGCTAGATCTAACTGCTTAACCAAGCCAATAACTTCACGATTAGACAGTGGCGGGATCTGACCGCCATCTATTTCACCCCCATGTAGTAACGAGGTGACTAAAGCATCGAATTGAACAATAGTATCGTCATACACTATTTTAAGCTGCTCAACATCGTTGCTGTTACTTGATTGGGTAATCGATTTAATCACCAAACTCGATTGTAAAATCTGGACCTTAATTTCCATGGTCGCATCGACCAAGGCAGAAAATATCAGGGCATTACTCTTATCAGCATAGCGTTGGATGCAACTAGTTTATTGCCAGCACAATCATTGCTGCGGCAGCGGGTTGAAATTTATCGTTATGCACTTTGTCTGCCAGCAACACTTCATTGGCTAGTTGTGGGTTATCAGTAGGTAATACCACAACGCCCCCATTTATCGTGCCGTCCTCGATAATTGCTGTGATAGATTGATCAAAGTCGATTACCGACTGCTCAAAGTTAGTAATGCTTCGATCTAATTCGCGTTGATTAGCTTGGGTAACAATAACACTGGTGGCACCTTTAAATTCTTCCATGGCGTTACGGCCAGTCATTAGTGCAATTTCCATTTCATTGGCAGCATCAATAATCGGTGCCTCTTCACTGCTGATGACAAAAACAGAGTGCTACAGTGAGCTAATCCCAGAATCACCAGATAAGCTGGCACCCAGAATTAAGATCAGCATAGTACCAAAACCAAATGTCAGTTTTTGGCTAACTTTTAAGTTGGTTAACATCAAATAATCCTTTAACTAATAATTTATAAAATTTTGAACAAGTAAGTAATTTATAGGGCAATTTATAGGGTAATGGTCAAACGAATAGTACTGACCAATGCAGTGTCGGTTTGATGCAGAGCCATTGGTTAATTTGCCAGTGGTAACAACTCGATTGCTGTTTCATTTGCGTCTTCGGGTCGTTGTTGTCCCAACCAGACTTTTAAAACCCCAAAGCCAAGTTTTTGGTCATAAACCACACCGAGTCCGACATGGCGCTTTATTTCGGTTACCTGTGAGACGGCCTGACCAAATTGAACATAACTAGCAAGCTGATGTTGCGGCAGGTTATAATCAACAATCGCATAAAGACCGCCAGTGCCTTCACGTTGAGATAAGTGTTGCGATAAGTGCTGGTCTAGTTGCTGATGAACTTGCCATTGACCATCATGGTGCCAATAGCCAACCTTCAGCATGGCGTTATCTAACGCATAACCCGTCTCGGTAATATAGAATTTGTCGTTAAATGAGCCAGTCTGATCACCCGCATAAATGCCAGCACCGACGAAATGTCCTTCATGATGATTATTAACTAAATTGACACTGAGTACTGGACTTGGATAAGTCTAAAATGCTGCGATCGTCGGCGAAAACCCATCGAATAATATTCGGTTGCTTGATTTATGCTGATCAATCGCACCAGAATTAACAAACGAGTAATCATTAGTAATATCGAGTGACCAAGGAATATCGTTTGCCGTAGCAACGCCAGGCAACAATGTTAATGAAACTGAGATTAAAATTAACATTTGATTAAATCTAAACATCATACAAAACACACATTAAATTGAGTAAAAATAATGACGGCTAATATATAGATATTCATTGGCTTTTGGTGATTATTTGACAAAAAAAATTAATTAGGATCATCGGAAAGAATGTTAAAAAAATATTACAGAAATGGCCGACCAAACAATTTAAACACAACAACTAGACACTTTCCGTGCTAAGAGTGTTACCCAGCATGACTTAATTTATCAATTAAATCATGCTGTATTACTGTTCGCCTGACCAAGATTAATCGTCGCGAGTCAGCACCTCGAGTAATTCGATTTCGAACGAAAGATCCGAATTAGGTACAATATGTTGACCGATTTTACGTTCTCCATAGGCAAGGTGTGCAGGGACAAACAGTTTACGTGTGCCGCCAACCTTCATGCCCATTATGCCTTGATCCCAACCTTTTATCACCCGTCCAGTACCAATAACACACTGAAATGGCTTACCGCGATCGTAAGATGAATCGAACTGAGTACCATCTTGTAAAAAGCCACGATATTGGGTCAAGATTAACGCCCCTTTGACGGCTTCTTTACCTTCACCAATCACCACGTCTGTTATTTTTAATTCTGTCATACCACTACTCCGTTCACATCGTTTGTTACTGCAATAACCCTCAAAAGAGCAATATTATCACCGACTATGGTACTGGGGCTAATATCTTGTGGTTGCTATTCTTTATTTTGGTTATTTCTGGCATGATTGATCATTGGATCAAACAGTAATATAAATAAGTAGCCATTAGAGTATGCGAAAAACAGACAAGAAAATAGATAATCAACTTAGAGTGGCGTTAACGGATGTTTGTGAAACGGCCTTAAAACAAATCGACGGCTTTGAGTGGTTAACTCATCTGGTTAATTATGCCAATTTTCCGAAAAGTTTGCAGGTTATTTGTGTGTTCGACACCAATCAACACTTGGCTACCTTTACCGCCAATAGTGGGGAAACAGGCTTGACTGATTTAATTCAGAGTAAGCTAAATGGCATCGGGATTAAATTAAAAAATCCGTCAAATCATGTTTCTTATGACACCGAAGAAAATTGTTCCAAAGAGCATAATGGCAATTGGGCTAACAGGTTAGGTTAAAGTCCAAGCAAAAAAAGCCGTAGTTCACTTTGGTAACTACGGCTTTTTTGCATTGCTTTTTTTAGCATGGTTGTTAAGTCATTTGCCAATTACGGCAAATAGCTCTTACCCATTAAGAACGTATCGACTTCACGTGCACAGCGACGACCTTCATCTATTGCCCATACGATTAGGCTTTGACCACGACGGCCATCACCCGCGGCAAATACACCAGGCTTGCTAGTGGCAAACTTGTCGTATTGTGCGGCAATGTTTGAACGATTGTCTTGCTCGAGACCAAACTGCTCGATTAAGCCACTTTCAGGGCCCATAAAGCCCATCGCGATTAGCACAATGTCTGCTGGAAGCACTTTTTCACTGCCCGCAATTTCTTGCGGGATCATTTGACCATTGTCATTACGCTGCCAAGTAATATCGACAGTATGAACCGCCTTAACGTTACCTTGACCATCACTTTCAATTTTCTTAGTCATCACCAAGTATTGACGCGGATCTTGACCTTGAATCGCAATCGCTTCATTTTGACCGTAATCGACCAGTAAACGCTTAGGCCATTGCGGCCATGGGTTATCTTGCCCGCGCTTCTCAGGTGGACGCGGCATGATTTCTAACTGAATAGCACTTTGACATTGATGACGTAATGAAGTACCAATACAATCGGTTCCCGTGTCACCACCACCGATAACCACGACATTTTTGCCTTTGGCATTGATGTAGTTGCCATCCTTGTGCTCGCTATCAAGCAAGCTTTTGGTATTCGCTTTAAGGAAGTCCATTGCGAAATGAACCCCGTTTAGTTCACGACCAGCAACCGGTAGATCCCGAGGCACCGTGGCGCCAATACATAGCACTACCGCATCAAAATCACTTTCAAGTTGCTCAACACTGACGTCTTTACCCACTTCAGTATTAGTGACAAACACAATACCTTCTTCGGCTAAAATATCGACGCGCCGCTGCACCAGTTCTTTTTGTAGCTTCATGTTTGGAATGCCGTACATTAACAAGCCACCAATTCGATCGGCGCGTTCATACACTGTAACCATGTGGCCCGCTTTATTAAGCTGCGCGGCAGCGGCAAGACCAGCAGGGCCAGAGCCAATTACTGCAACGTTTTTACCCGTGCGCGCCGTTGGCGGCACAGCAACCACCCAACCTTCTTTGAACGCATGGTCGATAATTGATTTTTCGTGTAGCTTAATCGTCACTGGATCATCGTTAATGCCCAGAACACATGCCCCCTCACAAGGCGCTGGACATACACGGCCAGTAAATTCAGGAAAGTTATTGGTTTTATGCAAGAGGTCTATCGC
>JABSRS010000240.1 GCA_013214885.1 Gammaproteobacteria bacterium | reverse complement strand
CTAATGATCTGGGCGCTCACTGCATTTTGAATTTGTTTGTGACCTGTCAATGCTAGGTCTTGCTGCATACTTTGACTAAATAATACACTAGCAATAAAAATAAGTGCGGCAGAGATGATCCCTGACAAGGCCAGTAACCCACCAAACCTAGCAGACATTGACAATCTATTCATGATTTTTCCACTGCAAACTTCGTTGATAAACATCACTCAATTGTTGATAGTTGGCAGGGGTTATTGGTGAAAAACCTGTCGATTTTTCATAACGAAATAAAATATCCTTATCAGCACCATCATTCATCGCCAGTAATTTTTTTCGTAATGCCTCCGCAATCTTACTATCTAACCCTGGGCCAACAATTTCAAATGCCCTTGGATAGGGCTTTGATTGGTATAAAACTCTTAAGTCTTGTTTTATCGATAAGGGAACGCGCTGCTCATTTGACCAATCTCCGTCATTTACAACACCTGCTGCGACTAAATGCTTATCGACCCAAAGCACATTATTTTTTTCATTATTGCTAAAAACATAACCAACGGATAAGGGCTTAGGAGACATTCGGACATTGGATTGGTACTCAAGTGATAACCCTTGGCTTTCTAAGTATAATCTTGGGATAAAATAACTGGAAAATGATTCAGGATTTTCAAAAGCAATCGTCTTGCCTGCCAGTTGTGAAACATCCTTGATGTCACTTTTGGCTGAGGTATAAATAATACTTGAATAGTTTTTTTGACCTTTTTTCCATTTCGTAACAATTAACTTCGCGTTTGCCTCATGAATCAATCTGGCAGCCGTATAGGAAGTTTCCGTTATCCAATGTACTTTGCCTTCTTTTACCGCTTTGATTAATTCCTCAACATCACTAAATAGCCTAACTTCCCCTTTAGTAATACCAACAGAACTTAATTGCTCGGCCATATACGTAACCATGGGTCGTAATTCTCTAAAATCTTTCTTGGGACGTTCAGTAACTTGGGCAAGCACCAGAGTTTGGGCTATCGTCACCGCTGAAAATAACAAACCACCGACCAGTACTAGCATTGCTCTTGTCGACCGATCTCTTAAAATAGACTTACGCTGCATATTTTTATTCACTTCCATGTCAACTTCATGGATCTGTTAATCCAATATAATTATAAAGCTACTCCAACAAACCGCGATACACAACAAAATCAGTCGAATCGATATTATTTTAATCAAAAAATACGACTATTTATTGCAGTAATTTCCACAACATAATAGGATGTACCACAGTTAATCAATAGGATTTATGATGTTTAAATTTTTCGTACAATTAATCGCTTTCCTAGCGTTATTTTCATCTTTTGGATTGTTTGCCGCGTCGGGATATATTAGCGACAATCTTTATACTTTCATGCACAGTGGGCCTAGTACCAAGTACAAAATAATTGGTAGTATTACCGCTGGTGCAAAAGTAGAAATAATCAGTACCTCTGAAGATGGCACTTATGTTCAGATCACTGACGCAAAAAAACGTACTGGCTGGGTTAAAGCAGAGTTCACATCAAAAGCTCCTAGTGTTCGTATCGCCTACAAAAATCTTCAGCAACAGTTTTCGCAACTAAATCAAGATAAATCAACAACCAGTGAACAGTTACTGCAAGCAACGGCTAAAATAAACCAACTTGAGCAGGCACTTGATTCAACTAATGCCAAGTTAAGTCAGGCGCAATCTTCTGAAAAGTCAGCATTGTCCCAACTTAATGGAGAAGAAGAATACATTAAAATGCAGTGGGCTATCAATGGCGGCATCTTGGTTGGCATCAGCATTCTTTTTGGCATTGCATTAACATTTCTGCCTAAAAAGAAGAAGAAAAGCGGTAACTGGTCTTAATCTAACACACCGTTAATGTCATAAAAAATACCACTTAATTGGCTGAATATTGAAAATATAATAATTTTTAATACTCAGCCTTTTTATGGCTATATCTTAGTTAGCTGTTGTGGGATCATAATTCATTGAAAGTGTTGGCATTTGATAAAGCAAGCTTGAGCAGCATGTTCTTACATGGATGTAAGATATTAGAGCAATTGCCGAGATGCTGCGCCAGAACTCCGAACGAAAGCAGAACCGTAATGCCTGTGGCATTAGGAAGTCCGCCGAAGTAGTGATGGGTTTACAGCGACTTGCTGTTCAAGTGGCAACACTTTACTCATACTCAGCCTTTTTTATTGGCATATCAGAATAAACAAGGTAAGTTATTAATAATACGTATCGATTGATATATATCGATTTTAATTATTTCAAGTATTTAACAGCTCTGGATTAGCATGACTATACCTATTTTAATATGTGATGATTCTTCGTTTGCGCGTAAGCAAATGGTTCGATCCTTGCCTGACAATTGGGATGTGAGCATTTCTTTCGCTGAAAATGGCGAGCAAGCAATTGCTGCAATAAAAGCGGGAAAAGCTGATATTCTGTTTCTAGATTTAAACATGCCAGTATTAGATGGCTATGGCACCCTCGAAATAATTTCACAGCAAGATCTCCCAACGTTAACCATCGTGGTATCTGGTGATATTCAGCCCGAGGCATTTAAACGAGTTAAAGCCCTCGGCGCCTTAGATTTTATCAAAAAACCAACCGCCAAAGAAAAAGTGAAATCGGTGTTAACCAATTATGGAATTTTGCGCGAAGAAGATCTGTTGACCTCTGAGTTGTTAAAAGAATTTCCCGTTGAGGTGCAATGCGACAAATTACGAGTTTCTCAAGATAGCCAGCTAAATCTTGACCCCTACCAAGAAATTGCCAATGTTGCGATGGGCCGAGCTGGTGATTTACTCGCTAGAGTATTCGATGTTACCGTCCAGTTGCCTATTCCTAACGTAAACATTTTAGCCAGCAGTGAATTACACATGATGCTAAAAGCTGCAGATCAACAACAAGGGATCTCTGCAGTTTGTCAGGGCTATATTGGCAGTGGGATTTCAGGAGAAGCCTTAATACTGTTTTATGATTCATCATTAAATGGACTGGCCAAACTAATGCACTACGAAGGCGAAATTAATGACGCAGCTGAGCGCGAAATGTTGGTCGACTTGTCCAATATTTTAATTGGTGCTTTCCTCAAAGGTATCTCAGACCAACTCGATGTGGCATTTAGCCAATCTCACCCCGAGTTATTAGGCTTGCATCGCAGTGTCGATGACATTATTAATTCGGGATCAAGAAACTGGCAGGAAATATTAGCAATTGAGATTAACTATGTGATTGAAGATCATGATTTTCAATGTGATTTAATCATTTTAATCACCCAGGCTTCATTAAAAACTCTCAACAACAAAATAAATTATCTTTTGGATGAGCAAATAGCATGAGTGGATTAGATTTTAAAGAATTTCATTGGATGGCGAGTATGATCAACAGCATTGATGCTGGCATGGTCGTACTAGATAACGATTTTAATATTAAGATCTGGAATGGGTTCATGGAGCACCACAGTAATATTGACTCCGCTGATGCCAAAGGTCAAAACTTGTTTAGCTTATTCCCCCAACTGCCTGAAAAATGGTTTCGACGAAAAATAGCTGCTGTGCGCACCATCCAAAATCAGTCATTTATCACCTGGCAACAACGTGACTACCTGTTTAAGTTTGACAACTACCGCCCTATCACTGGTACCGTTGATTTTATGTATCAAAATGTCACTATTATTCCTCTCATGTCACTAACAGGCCAAATTGAGCAGATTAGTTTAATTATTTACGATGTTACTGACAGCGCCACCAAAAGCATTGCGCTACAAGCGGCCAATCAACGAATCAAAGAACTCACTAGATCCAGTCAAGCGGATTAATCTAACACCGATACTATTAGTTGCTAATTAGCTCAAAATAACGCACGATCGCTTTTCTCATTGTAGTAACAGGAAAAGTCATTTTGCGTTATTGTATTTCCAAGACACATCAGATAGTTAGCACAATAATTACCGCTGCATCCCTGACACTCTCCGTGGCGGTTACTGCTGCACCTTCAGCTGTCGCCGTCAGCACCGCTAAGTATGCAACATCACAATATCAACAAGCCGTTATTGATACTCTGCGCGACATGGTTCAATTTAAAACAGTTGCCGTAGCAGGACTTGAACTTGCCAAAAATCCCGAATTTATTAATTTCAAACTCTATTTAAAACAACAAGCGCAAGACTTAGGGTTTGATTACATCGATTATGATGGCGTTGTGGTCATCAGCATGGGCAGCAGTACTGATAAGCTAGGGATAATCACTCACGGTGACGTCCAACCAGCCGACCCACGAAAGTGGCACCAGAGCCCGTTTATACTTGACCAAAGTTCGCAACCTGGCAAGTTAATTGCGCGAGGCACCGAAGATGATAAAGGTGCTATTGCGACCGCACTTTATGCCATGAAAGCAATCAAAGATAAAGGGGTCAAACTTGATAAGACCATTGAGCTTATTGTTGCCCTGACCGAAGAGTCTGATTGGGACCCTTTCCGAGCTTTTTTAAAACAGCACACGGTGCCCCAACTCAATATAACTATCGATTCTAGTTACCCAGTGGTCGTGGCTGAAAAAGGCTGGAATGCGGTTAACTTAGACTTTAAAACCAAAGATTCTTGGCAAGCCCCAATCGTAGCACCCTACATTAGTCACTTTTCGGGTGGGATGTTTACGAGCCAAATTCCTGAAGATGCAACGGTGACGTTAAACAATGTTAGTGGGTCGATTAAAGATTTATTACAGCAACGCGCGTTGCAATATCCACAAATAAAATTTAATTTCTCGACTAAAAATGACCAATTTATTATTAGTGCCCAAGGCAATTCAGCCCATTCGTCGAGCCCACAAGATGGCCTAAACGCCATTGCTTTTTTAGCTCAGTTGGTCAATATAGAACATTGGCCGAGCAATGACGCCGGTGCACTGGTTAACTTTATCAACCAGCAGATTGGCACTGGGATTTACGGCAAAAAATTTGGCGACATTGCTTACCAAGATCAATTTATGGGTCCGATGACTTTGGCGATTACGGTGGCCAAACAGACCGAACATGCGATATCACTTAATATTAATTTGAGACGCCCAGTGGGCAAAACCAAGCAATTGTTTGAGCAACAGCTC
>JABSRS010000239.1 GCA_013214885.1 Gammaproteobacteria bacterium | reverse complement strand
TGCGTTCCTGTGCCGTGTTGACGGTAAATACGCCATTACCGGGAGGGCATAAATATTGTTTTATTTTTGTTGCTAAGATTGAAAATTCGGCCATGGTGACTCCAACACTGTTGTTATGCTTGAAAGGTATCAATAATAGGGGTATTTAATCAGAAGTTGCCGCAATTACAAGTTTAGGACTGCAAATTAACCAGCACAGATGCATGACTATGCGTCTTAACGATTATCTATGCATTGAATCGCGTATCCAGGGGGTTTAAGCCCTGAATACAGCATAAAACTTAATTTAAAAACTTAATTAAAACTTACTAGGATAGGTTTCTGATCAATTCACTCGGCGATAGCTTGGTCAGTTGATGACATGCCTTAGTGCCCACTAATGCCACGACTAGACTGGCCCCGAGCGTGGTAAATAGCCAGAGTAATGGGTGAGGGGACCAAGGCATCTTAATCACATAGGTCTGAATTAGCCACAAGGCCACTTCGGTGGTTAGTGTTGCAATAATACCAGCGAGTGCCCCAATGATTAAAAACTCAATCGCAATGGCGCGCTTAAGCAGTTTTTTACTGGCCCCCAAAGTACGTAATATCACTAAATCTTGATGACGTTGTTGATAGCTTACCTGCACCTGCACTAGCAGCACCAAGGTTCTGTCACAAATAACCAGCAGCATGATGTAGGTTAATGCCAATGACACCTGATCAATAATTTGGCGCAGCTTTTTAATGATCCGATTAACTTTAATAATTGACACTGTCGGATAATCTTGCAACAAGCGGGTTAGCAATGGATGCTGATCTTGCCCGAGATGAAACGATGAAATATAGGTCGAGGGCATATCCCCCAGCGCAGCTCTATTTAAGATTAAAAAGAAATTTGGCGCCATTGAGCGCCAATTAACGTCTCGGATGCTGGTTACTCGTGCGCTAATTGTTTGCTGACCAATTAATATTTCAAGTTGGTCATTAAGCTTAATCGCCAATCGTTTAGCAACACCCGCTTCAATTGACACTAAATGCTCAGTGTCTTGAGCTTGCCACCATTGCCCCTCAATTAATGGGTTTTTGCTCGGCAGGCTATCGCGCCACGTTAAGCTCAGTTCACGACCAAAGCCTTGACGACCAGAGCGATTATCCGTGTTTTTATCACTAGATTCGCTGTCGTATTGACCGATTTCCTGATCATTAATTGCCGAGACTCGCCCGCGAATGATTGGATATAAATCACTGGTGGTAATGTCATATTGAGCCATTAATTGCTCGATAGGTTTAACTTGTTCAGGGGTAACATTAGCCAAGAAATGATTGGCACTGCCTGATGGGATCTGTTGTTGCCATTCATCAATCAACTCGTTTCTAAGCAACAAGATAATTAGCATTAACATCAGTGCAGTAGCGATACTGGCTATTTGCACGCTCGATTGTAAGGCACGTTGTTGCAAGGACGCAATGGCCAAATGCCAAGGACTGGTTGCGGTAAATCGGGAGCCGCTGGATAATTTAATCACTAACGCCGCTAAGCCAGTTAATAAGATGCTGACTAATGCCGCCACACTCAGGGTAATTAAACTTAAACTAATACTGCGGCTATACAGCAGCAATAAAGTGAAAATCGCTAGGCCGAAAATGCCACCACTAAACCAACGATTGAGGGCACTAGGGGCTAAATCGCGCTTGATTACCCGCATGACTGGGACGTTAAATAATCGCAGCATTGGGCTTAGGCTAAACATCGTGGTGCAAACAATACCCGTGGCAATGCTAATTAGGATCGAATAAATACTAATCGAGGGCAGATTATCGGGCATGCTCTGGGGGAGGTAATGATTGACTAATGCGAATGCAGTTTCCTGCAGCGCGTAACCTGCACCTAAACCACTGACAATGCCTAGCGTGGTGATAATTGCGAGCTGTAACATGAAGATTTTTTTAATCGTTCGACTGCCCGTGCCAAATGTTTTTAATAAAGCCACTGTGTCTAGTTGGCGCTCACTATAGCGATAGGCTGTAGAATGAATAGCGGTAGCCCCTAGAATGATCCCGAGTAAACTCGCTAATAACAAAAACTTATTTGCTCGTTCAAGGGCTCCTGCTACGGGAGAGCGTTCGCCATTAATATCTTGCCAGTTTTGATTGCTTTGTAATTGCGGTTTAATCGTTTGGTAAAATTGTTGTAGTTGCTGCTCACTACCACTAAACAAATAATTGTAATTGAGGCGGCTGCCTGGCTGAATTATCTTGGTGGCGGCGACATCTTCAAAATTAAGTAACACCCGAGGCGCTAAATTAAATAGGTTAAACGACGCGTCGGGTTCGAAGGTAATGATGCCGCTGACGGTAAACTCTGCTTCACCAATGGCAACGATTGCCCCTAACTGCATTTTTAACTTAATTAATAACTCTGGAGCAACCCACACTTCACCGCGCTGTGGTGGGCCAAAGGTAGCGACACCTTGGCTATCAGTTGCTTGGTTGGTCAATGGCTGGTTACTTACTTTTAACTCTCCCCGTAATGGATAGGAGCCAGTAATGGCTTTTGAGTTGGTTAATACCATCTCATCTTGATAAAACATTACCGAATTAAAGGTTAAATAACTCGCTTGGCTTAATTCCAGTTGCTTAGCTTGATTGAGTAATGATGGGGGTAAAGGATGAGCCGATGACAAAATTCGATCGGCGGCTAAAAAATCACTACTTTTTTGAACCAACGCAACATTGAGGCGTTCGCCAAAACCGCTTAATGAAAAAACCGAACCAACGGCTAGCATCGTGGCTAATAAAAATATCGTTAATTCGCCACGTTTCAATTGGCGAATTAACATCGTCGTTGCTGGTTTAAACCACATTTGAAAGCTCCGGGCTAACCGATGTTAATTGGCCTGCCTCCATGGTTAATCGCTGTTGGCAATGCGCGGCTAGCTTTTGATCATGAGTGACTAAAATTAAGGTAGTCTGGTGTTGCTTATTTAACGCAAACATTAATTGTGCAATTTTATCGCCATTGGCACTGTCTAAATTGCCGGTGGGTTCATCGGCAAATAATATCGCTGGTTGAGTGATAAAGGCGCGCGCAATGGCAACACGTTGTTGTTCGCCGCCCGATAATTGATTGGGATAATGATCGCCGCGGTCGCTTAATCCGACTTGCTCGAGTAATTGGGTGGCTTTTTGCTCGGCATTGGTCAATCCCGCTAATTGCGCGGGTAATAAAATATTCTCTAGCGCTGTTAATGCGGGGAGTAATAAAAATGATTGAAAGATAAAACCTACTTTTTGGGCACGCAGGCTGGTTCGCTCTTCCTCATCTAGCTGATGTAGTGGGGCGTTATCAATAAAAATCTCGCCACTACTTGGTGAGTCTAACCCTGCTAGCAATCCGAGTAATGTTGACTTACCTGAGCCTGACGCACCAACAATTGCCACCGTTTCTCCGCGTTTTACCCGAAATGAGATTGACTTAAGGATTGTTAAGGTCCCATTATTAACCTCTACTTGTTTATTAAGATTATTAACGATGATGATGTCTTTTTGTGGTGCCATGTTTAGATTTACCTTTATCAAGCAACTAGTTGTTCGGTGCGGCTATGTGATTGTGTTCTGCTTACTGAGCACAACACAAGTTGCTGCGAGTAATATAATGATCTTAGGTGATAGTCTCAGTGCTAGCTATGGAATGCAAGCCAGTGAAGGCTGGGTTGCTATTGCGCAGCAACGGCTTACGGGGCTAGGTTCACCTGTGGTTTTGAAAAATCACAGTGCGAGCGGTGAAACTACTGCGGGCGGCAGAGTACGGCTTGAAAGGCTATTAGCGACTAACGAGGTTGATATCTTGTGGATCGAACTTGGTGGTAACGATGGACTAAGGGGCTATCCTGCGAGGACTATTCGCAACAATTTGTTGCAAATGATTAAGCTGGCACAGGACCAAAACATTACCGTTATTGTGTCTCAAATTCAATTACCGCCTAATTTAGGTAAGCGATACTTAAAAATGTTTAGTGCCATTTACCCGCGTGTTTCCGAGCAAACGGGTAGTCATTTAATGCCGTTCTTAATTAAGGATGTGGTTGGCAATAAAAATTTGATGCAACGTGATGGTATTCATCCAAATCGTGCGGCACAGCCGATAATTGCCGACTTTGTGGTGGAGTATTTACAACAATATATGCGGGATATCAATCATGACTAAGCAATACCAGAGTTTTTCGCAGTTTTACCCTTTTTATCTCACGCAACATCAAAACGGCACCTGTCGTCGTTTACACTTTATTGGTTCGTTGTTGATTGTGTTGCTAGTCGCTTATATCGTGGCAACATCAAATTGGCGGCTGCTGCTTTTATTGCCTGTGATTGGCTATGGCTTTGCGTGGGTTGGTCACTTGGTGTTTGAGAAAAACCGTCCTGCTACTTTTATCTATCCGCTATACAGCCTGATTGGAGATTGGGTGATGTTTAAGGATATGTTAATTGGTCGAGTGAAGTTCTAATTGCCAAATTTTATGCTGAGGTTTATCCTAGCCGCTAACATAATTATAGGGCAACGTAATGACTCAAACATCAGCATATCCAATTGGCACGCCAGGAAATAAATGGGGCAGTAGCGAAAAAGCCGCCTGGTTAGATCAACAGTCAGTTAAACGCAGTTATCAAGACGAGGTGGTTGCCAAGATTAATGCGCTGACGGCCGATGTTATGGTTGAGCAATACGGTGAACTGTCATACCAACAAGCGACTTACCCGTTACTAGCGATTAAATCTAACGCTTGGGATGCTAGCAAGCCAACGATATTGGTCACGGGCGGCGTCCATGGTTATGAAACCAGCGGCATTCATGGCGCAATTGCTTTTGTTGAGCGTTTTGCTGATCAATACAGTGAGCGATTTAATATCATCGTGGTGCCTTGTGTTAGTCCGTGGGGCTACGAAACAATTAACCGTTGGAATCCCGGCGCTATTGACCCTAATCGCTCATTTTACGCTGACAGTCCTGCGCCCGAGTCGGCCCAGCTGATGGCTTATATCACTTCATTAAATATTGATATCACTGCTCATGTCGATTTGCATGAAACCACCGATACTGACAATAGTGAATTTAGACCAGCGCTTGCTGCGCGCGATGCGATTGTCCAAAAGAACTGGAACATTCCCGATGGTTTCTATTTAGTGGGTGATACCGAACAGCCGATGGCTGCTTTTCAACAGGCGATAATAAAGTCGGTTGAGCAGGTCACTCATATTGCACCCGCGGATGACGAGGGTAAGTTGATTGGAGCTAAGCTTGAGCAATGGGGCGTGATTAACTACGACACCAAAGGTTTGGGATTATGTGCAGGTTTTACCAATAGAGAATATTGCACTACCACCGAGGTTTATCCTGATAGCCCACAGGCTAGCGCGCAAAACTGTATCGACGCTCAAGTTGCTGCGATTACTGGGGCCTTGGATTATTTGAGCGATTTGGATTGATTACATGGTCGCCATGAATATAAAAGCCCAATCATAATTGATTGGGTTTTTTTTGAATGAGCGGAATTGGTGAAAGCTGTCAAAAAGACCCTGGGAGCTGTCATTGTGACAGTGTCAATACTACCTTGCGTCTTTAAATTATACACCAAGTGTTCGCTAGCTAGCCTGATCTACATCAATTTAAGTTAAAAAACCACTTGGCACGGATCCTGTATTAGGGGTTAAAGAACCATTTAACCCTAAC
>JABSRS010000024.1:13986-17808 GCA_013214885.1 Gammaproteobacteria bacterium | reverse complement strand
GAGCTTTAATCGTGAATTATTGCAATCGGCAGTAGAAACTATTGATACTGGGATTAGTGTGTACGATTACGACATGAAGCTGGTGGCGTGGAATCAAAGTTATCAACGCTTATTACAATATCCTGATGACTATCTAGAGATTGGTTTAAGTGTCGAGCAGTTATTAACCTTTAATGCCGAGCGCGGGATCTTCGAGACTAACAATTTATCCGCCGCGATTAAAAAACGACTCGAGTATATGCGCTGTGGCACGCGCCACTTGCACCAGCGCCAAACAAAATCAGGCTTGGTATTAGAGCTGCGGGGACACCCAATATCAGGTGGTGGTTATGTGACGAGTATTACCGACATTACCGAGCATATCCGAGCGAGTGAAAACCTCAAACAGTTAAATGAAACGCTTGAGCAACGTGTGCTTGAACGCACTAACGAGCTGGAATTAGCGCGGCAGCTTGCCGAGCGTGCTAATTTAAACAAGAGTCGATTTTTAGCTGCCGCCAGTCATGATTTGATGCAGCCATTTAATGCCGCCAGCTTGTTTTCGCAGATGTTAGCCCGCGAAACCGCTAATACCTCTTATGCGCCCTTGGTCAATAATTTATTAAGCTCCCTGGCCAGTGCCGAGAGTCAATTAACCGATTTACTCGATATATCCAAGTTAGATGCTGGTCGCCAAATCGTGTTAATGAAGGATATTGCGGTTGACGAGATTCTGGCCCCGCTGGCGCAGGAGTTTACCCTGCTGGCGCAAGATCAAGGCGTAGCGTTTAGTTATTGCTATAGCGGATTATGGATCCGCACCGATCCATTACTGTTACGGCGAATCATCCAAAATTTCTTGAGTAATGCGGTGCGCTACTGCTCACAAGCGCGGGTTGTACTCGGCGTAAGACGCCAAGGTGACGATCTGTTAATTTCGGTGATTGATACAGGCGCAGGGATTGAGCCCGATAAATTAACCGTGATCTTTGATGAATTTATCAGGCTGCAAAGCGATACTGTCAGTAAGGGATTGGGCTTAGGATTGAGCATTGCTGAGCGGCTGTCTAAAATAATTAATCAACCGCTGAGTGTGCAGTCAACGGTTGACCGCGGTAGCTGCTTTAGCGTTAAAGTGCCGCGAGTAGCCAAGCCTGTAGAATCAATCAGCAGCGTTAAAGCCAGCGCCAAAGATTTTGCTCAAATGACCCTGGGGCAAGTAACCAACGAGTCATTTATTGAAGATCCATTACTGGCAATTATCCTCAGTTGGGGCTGTCAGCTTCAGCAATCGGTTGACTGTAAACTCGACTTTGTTATTTGTGATTATCATCAGTCAGGTGACGCTAATGGGATTGAGTTGCTGCAACACTGGCTCAAACAAAGCGATTATCGCGGTCCGTGTATCGTTTACGGCTGCGAAAAAGATCTGTTAGTACGAGAGTCCGTTATTGCCGCGGGCTTTAGCTATTGCGCCAAACAAATTAAACCACTGGCCCTGAAACGGCTATTACGAAAGTTAATCGACTAGGTAGGATTTTCGACAATTGGCGAGGTTTTTAATTGTTGAAACGCAATCCCTGCTTGAGTGCGATTGTTGAGTGATAGTTTGTTTAAAATCGCTGATACATGCTGTTTAATCGTGGTTTCTTTGATATTAAGTTCATAAGCAATTTGTTTATTTAACAAGCCATCACTGACCATGCTTAGCACCTTAAATTGCTGTGGCGTTAGCTGTGCTAGTTGCTGAGCAAAGTCGTGCTGTTGGGTGTTCTGAGATGTGTCCATGTCCTGTGGAAACCACTCTTGCCCATCAAGCACACAAATAATGGCCTGAATAATGGTATCTAGGGTGGCACTTTTGGGAATAAATGCAGCGGCGCCGTAATTCTTGGCCTTTTCGATAATCTCACTGCGATCATCCGACGACACCATGATAATGGTTAAGTCAGGGTATAGATTTTGTAATAAACTCAATCCTGTAAAACCGTTATTGCCTGGCATATAAAGATCAAGAAATACCAACTCAATACTAGGGTGCTCAGATAACAGCTGTTGAATTTGTGGAAAACCATCGGCTTCGGCAACATTTTTAACCGCCATCGCATGGCTAATGGCTTGCTTTAACGCGGTTCTAAATAGCGGGTGATCGTCAGCAATTGCGACTGTAATGGGCTGTTGGGGCATAAAAAGTCCTTAAACTGACAAACCGGCTACCTTGGTAGCCGTTAAATTATAAAACTAGCTCAATTAAAATTGATAACTGAAACTTAAATTAATGATTCTTGGGTCGTTATAGTAACCAATAATCGAGTCGGCAAAGTAAGGGGCTGCAAAGTTATAACCCGCAATCCTGACTTGTTTATCACCTAAGTTTTTCCCGTGTAGTCCGACTGTCCATTCGCCACTCGCACTGTAAAACATTAAGCCAGCATCCAATAATGTATAGCTATCTTCATCTAAAATCGATTGCTCTTCAAAGATAAAGGACTCACCACGATGACTAATGCCACCATAAATAATCAAATCGCCCGCATCGCCTAAACTAATTTCATAGTTGGCATTAAGTGACGCTGAAATATCTGGAGTATTGGAGATCTTCTTAAGGTTAGCATAGTTAACAGGCTGGTTGGTTTGCGGATCAATATTGATAAATTGATCAAACTTAGCATCGATATAACCGATGTTAAAATTAAAGGTTAATGCTGAACTAACGACCGCAACGGCTTCAAGCTCAATCCCTTTGATCGTCGCTTGACCCGCGTTAAGCACCACTTGGACTGGCGTATCTAAAATGCCATCGTCGTCGGTATCACGTAATGACGATGTTGTTACCTGCATGTCTTGGTAATCACTAAAGAATGCCGACATATTTAACCGTAAACTGTCATCGAGTAACTGACTCTTAAAGCCAACTTCGTAGCTATTAACAATCTCTTGATCGAACGGTAAATGAGCACCTTTTGGATCAACCGATTGCTTAGCACGCATATTAAAGCCACCGCTCTTAAAGCCTTGCGAATAACTGGCGTAATACATTAAGTCGTCTTGTGCCTGATATTCAACCCCAATTCGTGGGGAAAAGTGTGAGAATGTTTCTTTATTGGTAAAGTCAGAAACGGTCGCCAGTGGCGCAACGCTGGTATCTAACCCTGCGTAACTGTAACCCTGCACTAAGGCTGACTTTTTATCACTGGTGTAACGACCGCCTAAGGTTAATGACCACAAATCAGCTAATTGATAGCTCGCTTGGCCGTAAATTGCGCTGCTGGTGGTATCGACACAACCCGAGGTAGACGTTGAGACACTTAATGCTGCGAGTAATAAATCGTAGCGACCACAAGCTTGGCCGTCGAAATAGTAAAGTCCCATCACGCCAGACAATTTGTCGTCAGTGTAACTTACTTGGAATTCTTGTGAAAACTGCTCGTCATCATAAGTTGCAAAAACATCCATCCATTGACCAGGCAGGTTATCAAAATCGATATTTGAGCGAGTATCGCTATCGCGACTGGCGGTAATCGACTTAAAGCCCCAGCTGTCATTAACATCCCATGCCACAGTTAACGCAATGCCTTGGCTTTCTACCTTATTGTCACTGGGCATACCTGCGGCAGAGTCATAGACATTATCTAACACGGGAGCACTGGTGATAGGATCTACGGTTAAACGGTGACCTCCTTTGGCGTTTGAGTCATCAACCGTTTGATCGACAACCAGTCTAATCATCACATCGTCAGTGGCATGGTATTCACCAGTTATGCGCCACGCTAGGACATCCTTGTTATAGTTTTCGTTACTGGTGGTGGTGAAATTACCAAAGCCATGACGACTAAATTTGGC
>JABSRS010000024.1:3289-13976 GCA_013214885.1 Gammaproteobacteria bacterium | reverse complement strand
AATGGCGGCGAACTGCCCTGCCAATTTAATATCGCGTTTATTGTAAGAGCCAGATCCACCTGATATTTTAAATTCGCTATCACCTGACATTTCTTTGGTAACGTATTTCAATGCCCCGCCGATAGTGTTCTTGCCGTAAAGCGTGCCCTGTGGACCGCGCAAAATTTCAATTCGGCTAATATCAAACACATCAAGCACCGCACCTTGCGGGCGTGCCATGTAAACATCATCAACATAAATTCCAACACCTGGTTCATAACCCCACAACGGATCTTGCTGACCAACCCCTCGAATATAAGCGGTCAACGTGGTATTGGTGCCTCGACTAACTTGCAAGGTGGTATTAGGTGAGAGCTTTTGCAGTTCAACCACCGTCTCAATCCCAGCCTTTTCAATATCAGTATCCGAAATTGAAGTCACAGAAACAGGAACGAGCTGTAAATTCTCGACCATTTTACGGGCCGTTACCTCGATCACCTCAAGTGTCGCGTCTTGTTCTGTGGATTGTTCTGCTGCTACTGCGTTAGCCGATAAAATTGCTGAAATAGTTAGCGCAAGTAGATTATATTTTGTTGTTATACGTTTCATTGCTGTGCCTGTATGTCAGTTAAGGTTTTATTAACGATATATCAACAATGCTAAAAAATAAGCAGTACCATAGTACTATGGCTCGTAAATCACGCCAAAAGTTTTATAACGCATTGTTTTTGAATGCTTTAATGTTTAATCGTAACACCAAAGTACTATGCTTTTTCTATTATATATTTACGATAGTTCTTTGATATTTTGCTATTTAAACCTTGGTTACTGAACTAAATTAAAGAATTTAGCCAACTCTTTGGCCGTAGCAATACCATTATTGGTCATGTAGTCCACAGCTTCGAATTGGTCATGATCGACACTCTGGCTATGACCGAGTTGCTCAATAACATTGTGTTGGATCATCACCTTGTTGCCGCGACTATAACTAACCTGCTGCCAAGTTTTAGAACGGTTTAGACTGACTTCAGTTAAATCAGTTTGATTGGTTATTTCCTGCCACTGCTCAATAATATCCCGCGAGTTTTTGGGACTAACCACCTTGTCTGCTGCGCCATGCCACACACTTAGGGCTGGCCAAGTAGAACTGGTAGTTAAATCGAATGACTCCATCGCGGTATTTTTGCCACTTTTCATGCATTGCAACGCAGGAAATAGCCCTAATCCACAGCGATATGAGATCCCCGCAATAATCCCAGCACCGCTAAACTGTTCGGGGTTATTACTTATTAATGCCATCGCCATTGCGCCACCCGCCGAAATACCGCTGATATAAACATCCTGATATTTGCGTTGTTGCTTAGCGAAAGTGATCATCGAAATTATCGATTGCAACTCCCCCTGATCGATACTGATATCTTGTAGTTGATACCAGTTAAAACACTTTTTGGCGTTGTTATGCGTTTGCTGTTGTGGCAACAGTAAATCAAACTGATGCTGCTGGCTCAATTGCAGCCAGCCAGAAGTTTTCGCATAACGCGAGCCATCTTGGGTGCAACCATGTAATAGCACGACTAAACTAGTACTGGAGGGCTCTGTGACTAGTGTCATCGTTAAATTACCAGGATTAGCACCGAAATTATCGACAGCACTGGTGAGGCGAGTATTGTCACTCATCGTTTTAGAACATGCGCTAACGCTAAGCAGCGTCAGGAACAAGGCAGTTATTATATTTTTCATTACCAAACCTTTTGTCATTGTGAATGACTATTGTCGGTGATATTAGGTGATTTAACGTTAGTTCTTTAGTGTTATAAGGAGTGGCTTTGAGCTTAGGTCACCATGTGCTGCGCTGCTTCTTCCCAACGCGATATATCGACATGCTCGCGAGAGCCCTATTGGCCCTTCGAGATGAGAACCTGAACTAATATTTTTCTCATAAGTTATCTAGATCCCTCAGTAATTACTTTAATTTTAATTGAGCTTGCTTAGCCATATCTTGTAACGCGTCGATGATATAAACCGCTCTTGTTTGATGAGGCTAGTTTCCCATTAAAGCGACTCAATAATATTGGTAAATCCGAACCGTTGAAACACAGATTAGCGAGTTACTGCTTTCGGCGCATAAACACCAAAATAGCACAACTCTCATTGCTCAACCCGATATCACCTCAGTTGATAAATCTAATAATTATTGCTTAATAATGGTTTAATAACAGCGAAGAAGGTGGCTTATCAGTTTGTGTGGTACTGCCCTGTTAAATTGAATATACTGCGCCCTCTCATTCGCTAGCTAAACAAATCATGCACCTATTAAGATCAACAACCCACCCTGATGTTACCTCCAACGGCCACTCTTTTCATCGTCAAGCCGCGCGCGCTATCGTGTTAAACGGCGAGAACATTTTGATGCTTTATACCGAGCGCTATCACGATTACACCCTACCAGGCGGCGGTGTCGATGAAGGCGAGGATCTAGTACAGGGATTAGTTCGCGAACTTATCGAAGAAACAGGCGCCAAAGATATCACCAATATTAAGGCATTTGGTCGCTATGAAGAGTTTCGGCCTTGGTATAAGGATGATTTTGACATCATGCACATGGAATCATTTTGTTATACCTGTGACATTCACAGTGAATTAGGCGATACCCGGCTTGAAGACTACGAGATTCATAACGGGATGCGCCCAGTGTGGATTAATATTCACCAGGCGATTAGCCATAATGAGCACACTATGGCCAATAGCGATAAAAAGGGCTTCTCAATTGAACGTGAAACTTTTTTGCTGAAGCTGATAGTGCAAGAACTGCTATAAAATTTCAGCTGAACCACTAACCTGACATCACAGTATTTTAATCTTGGATCACCCACTTATACAATCATGTTGTTTACTGTTGTGCTCTAGTGCAGCATGATTGTGTTGATCTATTTTAAAAAATGTCATCATCTGCTCCAGTTCCTCAGCATATTCACCCAAGGCTTCGCTAGCATCGGCACTGTCTTGAACCAAGATCGCATTTTGTTGAGTCAATTTGTCCATGTCGATCACCGCCATATTAACTTCTTCAAGACCTTTAGCTTGCTCACTACTCGCACAGGCAATTTGAGCAACAATTTCGGTGACATTATTTATTTGGTCTAATATTTGTTGCAACATATCTCCTGATTGATTGACTAACCGCGTACCTTCACACACTCGCTGATTACTCTCATTAATCAATTTATTTATTTCTTTAGCAGCACTGGCACTGCGCCCGGCAAGCTTACGCACCTCATCTGCCACCACAGCAAAGCCTCGGCCCTGCTCACCCGCCCGTGCTGCCTCTACCGAGGCATTCAATGCCAGTAGGTTAGTTTGAAAAGCAATAGAATCAATTACTCCAATGATCTCAGCAATATTATGACTCGACTCCGTGATGTCAGCCATTGCGGAACCCGCTTGTGTCACCACATTCTGACCCACCGACGCCTGTTTTTTCGCTGCCATCGCCTTATCATTCGCTTCAGTGGCGTACTGAGCATTGGTTTTAACTGTTGCCGTCATTTGCTCCATTGTCGCTGCAGTTTCTTCAAGACTCGCCGCTTGGCGTATTGTACGCTCACTCAGTTGGGTATTACCTTGCGATAATTCAGTCGCTTTAACATTAACCGCATTAGTCGAGAGCTTAATTTTGGTCACCACCTCGGTTAATTTATCCACCGTGGCGTTAGCATTGTGCTTTAATCGCTCAAAATCACCTTGATAATCTGAGGTGATTTTTTGATTCAGATCTCCTGCCGCCAAAGCGGTCAGAAAAACTTGCATGTCGTTGATCACAGTTTCAGAGACCGCAACTAGCTGATTGACGCCGCTCGAAAGGTTAGCAAAAAAACCTGATTTATTAGTCAATGATATTCGCTTAGTCAAATCACCACTTAGCGCACTATCAACCACTTGCTGAACTTCCTGCTCAGTCGCTAACTCCAGCGTTTTATCTCGCCATTCTAAGACAGTGCCAATATTGTTATTGCCCTCATCAGTGACCGCGTTAGCTACTATTACTAAGCGCAATTGACCTATTTTAGCCTCGGAGCTAGTTCGTGAGGTTAGTTGTGACAGTGTTAGGTTACTCGCTTCGTACAGTAAAGGATCGATGTTCTGTCCCTCTAACTGACTAGCGCTAAAACTTGCTAGTATCTGTTTGAAATGTTTTTCGTTTTGACTAATATAGTGCTTAATCGCTTGATTTAAATAGACTACGGCACCATCAACATCCACAACCATTACATTGCCGCTAACATTATCCAATGCCTGCTTAATTCGGGTATTAATTCTTAACGCTTTCCGATCACATTGAATTTGTTGATTTAAATTATTTTGCATCGCATCCAATGAACGCATTAAATCCCCAATTTCGCATTGGGTGTTGGCGACAATTTTATTATCTAACTTACCAGCAGAGATCGATTTCGCCACCACCACAGCACTTCGTAGTGGTCGCGTTAGGCTTCGGGCAAAAAATACTGCAATGATCACCACAATAAACAGTGAAATGATCGCAACGGCTATGCTGCCGAGTTTTAAATCATTAACGGCTGCTAAAGCTTCAGTTTGATCTATTTCAGCAATAATCCCCCACTTTAGCCCCGCTATAATTAGTGGTTGATAAGCTGAAAGCACTTGAATACCACGATAATCATCGATACTGGCGCTGCCACTTTGACCGTCAATAATCGCTTGAGTTGCAGGGGTATTGACCAGGGTTGTCAAAATACTGTTGGTCGAAGAAAAGCGCGACTGAGAGCGCATTAACATGTCGGTCCCGAGTAAATATGTTTCTCCCGTTTGCCCTAGCCCATCGCTGGTTTGCATGATTTTATTAATCTGGTCGACGGGCATTTGAAATGCCAGCACCCCGACAAATTGACCATTTTGGTAAATAGCGGTAGCAATAAAAGAAGCAGGGGCATTATAAGATGGCAAGTAAGTTTGATAGTCGATCAACGATGCCGCCCCAGGTATCGAGTCGCTCTTTATCTGATTAAAAACACTAGCAAGATTACTGTTTTGATACGGTCCATCGACCAGATTGGTCGCAAAATCAACCTCTTTAAACACGCTATAGATGATATTTCCCTGTGGATTAATAAGGAAAATATCATAATAGCCAAATTCTTCGGCCACCCGTTGCATTAAGTGATGATATTTTTGATGGCTGGCACTATATTGACTACCATCGTCGGAATTTTCCAACCGCTGTTTTTGTCCTAGCTCATTGGAATTATTCGCAATATAAAGATATTGAGCCAATAATACGTTAGCGCTTTTAGGTAGTAATTCACTAGTATCAAAGCCTTGATGTAACTTGTGGTTAAATGTTTGTTGATAATATTTAGAAACTTTGCCTTCATAGGTCTGCCGCTTGCTAGCGGTCAATTTAATATCGGCAGCTAACTGCTTAAATCCGCCGTTTAATTCAACCATCGCATCTTGGATGATCGGATCGGCAGCCATAATCCTAATTTGTTTATCAATGTAACCAAAGTAATCTTCAATTTGGTTCTTTTTAACGGATCTTAACGACTCCAACTGATTTAACGCGGCATGATTCAAAGCTGAACTCGCCAAATAGGTATTAAGTGTGCTCGCTATAATGAGGGGCAGTAAACCTGCGAAAATCATCGCGGTAATAAGTTTACCATTGAGTTTCATTTGGCTGAACAAATGCAGAGGCTTCATATTTCATCCTTGAAAAATGTTAATTTATAACTTTTATAATAAGTTAAGCAATTACACTAACGAAAACAACCAAAAATTGATTTAAATCAATTTTTAGCCGTGAGGCATCCAAGGATTTGCAGCATCGCATCAGCACTAAAAGCGACCCTGTTCAAACTAGCACAACCCTATTGATTATCGACTTGACATAAATACCACCTCAAATGATAATGATTATCACTTGCATGTAGTCGTAATTACCTGCTAGCATCCGTTTATCTTTTTACACGCCTTAAAGGAAAGATGTATGGCGCGAATTTTTCACCTACTTTTGTTCGTTGTGCTACTAACAAGTACCAATATAGCAATGGCCGAATCGACTAAGAAATTTAAAGTACTTACTAGCTTTACCATCATTGCCGATATCGCAAAAAACATCGCGGGTGATGCTGCACAGGTTGAGTCGATGACTAAAGTCAATGCCGAAATTCATAATTATCAAGTAACCCCGAGCGATATCCGCCGAGCCTTTGGTGCTGACTTACTGTTATACAATGGTTTAAATTTAGAACGTTGGTTTGAAAAGTTTTTTAATAACTTAACTGGTATCCCTAGAGAAGTGGTCAGCAAAAACATTATTCCCTTAGGCATTGGTTTAGGTCCTTATAAGGGTAAGCCGAACCCCCATGCTTGGATGTCGGCCAACAATGCCATTATTTATATTGACAATGTCAGGGCAGCTTTGGTCAAACACGACCCTAAAAACACTGAGACATATAATAGAAATGCCAAAAACTACACCGCTAAATTACAAGCAGAGCTGGCACCGATAAAGCGGCAACTGGCTAAGATCCCTGCTAAGCAGCGTTGGTTAGTGACCAGTGAAGGTGCCTTTAGTTACTTGGCCCGAGACTATCAATTAAAAGAGCTCTATTTATGGCCTATTAATGCCGACGCGCAAGGTACGCCACAGCAAATAAGGCAAGTAATCGATAAAATTAAAGCGAATAATATCAGCACGATATTTAGTGAAAGTACCGTGTCGGCGAAACCAGCTCAGCAAGTTGCTAGGGCTACTAATATACACTACGGCGGCGTGCTTTATGTCGACTCTTTAAGTAATCAACAAGGTCCTGTCCCCACTTATATCGATCTACTTAAAGTGACTTTAACGACTATCAACCAAGGGTTACAGCAGCAATGAAAGGTTTAGAAGTTAATAATATTAGTGTCAGCTACAATAATGGTCATTGCGCATTAGCTAATGCCAGTTTCACTTTACCCATGGGCTCTATTACCGCGTTAGTGGGTATTAATGGCAGCGGTAAATCAACCATGTTCAAAGCCATTATGGGCTTTGTCTCTCTCAGCCAGGGTAATGTAACAATATTAGGGTTAACGGTTAAAAAAGCCTTAAAAAGCAATCTAGTCGCTTATGTGCCGCAAAGCGAAGAAATTGATTGGGATTTTCCTATCTTGGTTGAAGATGTGGTTATGATGGGTCGCTACGGCCATATGAATATGTTTAGGCGAGCCAAAGAAAATGATCGCCGCCAAGTCGAGCAAGCCTTAGCTCGCGTTAATATGAGTGAATATCGTTACCGTCAAATCAACGAGCTCTCGGGTGGCCAGAAAAAACGAGTTTTCCTCGCCAGAGCACTCGCGCAAGAAAGTCAGGTTATTTTACTTGATGAACCCTTTACCGGCATCGATGTACAAACCGAAGAGCAAATAATGGCCTTACTTAGAGGTCTGCGTGCCGAGGGTAAAATTTTGTTGGTATCGACGCATAATTTAGGCAGTGTGCCTGAGTTTTGCGATAGAACGGTATTCATTAAACAAACCATTTTGGCGCAAGGTGAAACCAAAGAGGTTTTTACCCAAGAAAATCTGCAACTGGCCTTTGGTGGGGTACTACGCCACTTTGTTTTGGCCGGAGACACCCTTCATAAAGATGATGATGCCAGACAAGTGACTATTTTATCAGATGATGAACGCCCAGTGGTGCTGTACGGTGAGCAAGATAACAGTATGTTAAGCAGACATGTCGACTCCCCAAATGAGGTTGCTAAGTAATGATTGCCGAGCTACTTAGTCCCTTTAGTTATGATTACATGGTTACCGCTATGCTGGTCAGTGCCTTAATTGGCGGGGTATGCGCATTTTTATCAGTGTATTTAATGTTAAAAGGTTGGTCGTTGATCGGGGATGCTCTTTCTCATTCTATCGTACCCGGTGTAGCTGGTGCCTATATGTTAGGGTTGCCATTTGCGCTTGGTGCCTTTTTTTCCGGTGGTTTAGCGGCAACCACCATGTTATTTTTACAACAAAAATCAAAACTAAAAGTAGATGCCATCATCGGCTTGATTTTTACCTCTTTTTTTGGCCTAGGGCTATTTATGGTGTCCATTTCACCAAGCTCAGTCAATATTCAAACCATAGTATTAGGCAATATTTTAGCCATCACCCCACAAGATACACTGCAATTAGTGTTAATCGGTGGTATTTCTTTGGCCATTTTATTAGTGAAGTGGAAGGACTTGATGGTGGTGTTCTTTGACGAGCACCATGCCCGTAGTATTGGCTTAAATCCGGTAGCGCTGAAAATTATGTTCTTTACTTTACTCAGCGCCTCGACCGTTGCCGCCTTACAAACCGTCGGTGCTTTTTTAGTCATCGCTATGGTCGTTACTCCTGGGGCAACTGCCTATTTACTCAGCGACCGCTTTGTCAATGTACTTAAACTGAGTGTCGCTATCGGCACTAGCAGCGCATTTTTTGGTGCCTACTTAAGTTACTTCATTGATGGGGCCACTGGCGGCGTTATCGTGTTATTACAGGCAAGTATCTTTGTACTAGCTTTCGTTTTTGCCCCTAAATATGGTTTGTTAGCCAGTAAGCAAAAAAAGAGACAAAATATCAGCCAAAGTTCGTTAAACAATAACAAGCAAGAGGTGTGAAATGACACTGTTTGAATCCCTATTAACCGATAGTTGGTTAGCATCATTATTAGAGCCTCTACAATTTACCTTTATGCTGCAAGCTTTTACTTTAGTGATACTGATAGCGGTGCCAACCGCCCTGCTCTCTTGCTTTTTGGTACTTAAAGGTTGGTCATTAATGGGCGATGCCATTTCTCATTCGATCTTACCAGGGGTAGTTATCGCTTATATCATGGCAATTCCCTATGCTGTTGGTGCCTTTATTGCAGGGATGTTTTGTGCGCTAGCTACCGGCTATATTAAGGAGCACACGCGGTTAAAGGAAGATACGGTAATGGGGGTGGTTTTTTCTAGCCTATTCGCGTTAGGCTTAGTGATGATGAGTAAAATTGAAACGGGAGTTCATCTAGACCATATTCTATTCGGTGATCTCTTAGGGCTAAGCTGGGCAAACATTGTCGAGTCAGCCGTCATCTCAATAGCGGTTATAGGCTTTATCGGTTTGAAAGGTAAGGATCTAGTGGTTTATGTCTTCGATCACCAGCACGCCAAAGCCATCGGTTTATCGGTAACGTTTTTACACTACAGTTTACTGGTCACCTTATCTCTCACTATCGTAGCGTCATTAAAAGTTGTAGGGATGATTTTAGTGATCTCGTTATTGATCGCCCCTGGTGCTATTGCATTTCTACTGACCAACCACTTTAACCGTATGCTTTATTTAGCGGTCACTATTTCAGTGTTGTGCTCAGTCACTGGCGTTTATCTAAGTTTCTTTATTGATAGCGCACCAGCACCGACCATTATTTTACTGATGGCCGTGCTTTTTATTATGGTGTTTAGTTACCAACAAATAAAAAGTAAAATGATGATAAAGAAGCAAGCAAAGCCAAACTCTGAAATCTGCACCAAAAAACACGCTAATACCACAGCATCAACATCAGTTGAGGTTGAGGTTTAGTAGCCTATTTTAGTGCCAATTGACGACCAAATGATTTTACTAGCTTCACCAGCCAGCAATTTGCAATAAACGCTTAAACACGCTAATTTTAAATCTCACTTTCACCAAGTTGGCTAATAGTCACCATTAAATATGCAGGGTCAAATGAATATAGATGACTATTTCGAACAACAAGGTAGTGGTTCTCCTATCGTGTCGATTCATCTAGTGGGTCACTCATATGGTGGTGTTGTCGCATTGGAACAATGCGCTTAAAGGTAATCTAAATATTGCGCAACTGACATTGTTTGAGCCAGTTGCGGCGTGGGTGCTGGATCGTGTTAACGATCGGTCAATGATCGATGTTGTTAATACCTTTTTAACCCGTTATCGTCGTGATGCCAGCAACGAACTTCCTGATGTCTGTGGTCTGGTTATCGATTTGTTGGGCGGGTGATGGTTCCTTTGACGCATTACCTCCTTTCATTAAAGATAGTATGCAGCCTTTGCTTAGTAACAATATTCGTCATTGGGATATTTGCACTGCACCAACCAACGGATTAACTGATCTTCAGCAATGTGAAATCCCAACCCGTCTGGTTTGTGGCGATCACTTTAGCCCAGTCGCTAATGCTATCTGTGATCACCTGAACGAGCAGCTACCCCACCGCTATAAATATAACATCGCGGGTGCTAGCCATTTCTTGGTCACCAGCCATAGCAACGATTGTGTAACGGCACTTAACGACCAAGCGGTGTTAAGTCGAGTGTGATTCTATTTCCCGTTAAATCTAAGATTGATTAATTTGTGGCGGCCAGCGGCTTGTTCCTGAGTGCGCGATATGATTTATACCATGTTCAAAAATTTTCTCACCAATAAAGTTAGAACGTTGAGACCTACTAATTAGGTAACCTTGAATATGTTTCACCCCTAAAGTCCTTAGCAGATCTAGTTGCTCTTTATTCTCAATACCTTCAGCAACTACTTTTAATTCAAGATTTAAAGCCATATCGACAATCGAGTGTAATATTTAGGCGCTGTTGTAGCAAATTGTTGTCTATACTTAATAATGAGATTAACTTATTGAGGTTATTAGCAATGGATACTAAATCATTTGTAAGTAAA
>JABSRS010000024.1:0-3279 GCA_013214885.1 Gammaproteobacteria bacterium | reverse complement strand
GATGACTCCAGCGCAAAGAGAGGTAGTACATCAGTCAATTCAAGCCCTAGAGACTAAAATCAGTACCGATGAACTTATTCAGCCACTTTTTGACCTATCATCACAATGTCCGCATTGCGGATCCGTTCAATTGAAAAAATGGGGAAAATCTGGGGCAATACAAAGGTATCGCTGTAAAGGTTGTCATAAAACATTTAACAACAAGACCAAGACACCATTAGCTCGATTACATAAGCCTCATCTATGGGGGGACTATGCGCGTTGTATGCAATTGTAACCCTAAGAGAAGCCGCCGAGGTTTGTGGTATTAATCTTAAAACGGCTTTCTTATGGCGACATCGATTTTTGGTCACTCAAGCGGGTCAAAATACCGATAAATTATCTGGAATTATTGACGTTGATGAGTTTTTTATGGGCTACTCAGAAAAAGGCACGAACGCTTTAACAGGTAATCGTCAACCTCGAAAACGAGGGGGGAGACATTGATAAACGAACCAAGGAAGGTCAAGTGGCCGTTCTTTTATCGATAGATCGCAGTAACCATATGATTAACCCGATGTTAGCCGCTGATACAACGGCAGAAATAAGATTAATAGATACGGTTTACCATATCCAAACGGTCAATGGTGCGATATCCAACTTTAAGGGGTGGGTTAACGGAAAAATGAAGGCGTAGCAACGAAGTATTTATCTAATTACCTGGCGTGGTTTAGGGAGAGCAACGCCAAGCTAGATAAACAACAAATATTAGTCGCGGCCTATGGGTGACAACAGCATTAGGGAGCAGCGCCAAATAAATATAATATTCTGCGGAACAAACTGCAAAATAATTGGACGGTTAATCGTGAATAACAAGGGACTTGAAACGATAAAATGAATCAACTAAAAGATCCTCTAGCGACCGTTTTGGCCGAGTC
Source organism: Gammaproteobacteria bacterium (assembly GCA_013214885.1). Lineage (GTDB taxonomy): Bacteria > Pseudomonadota > Gammaproteobacteria > Enterobacterales > Psychrobiaceae > Psychrobium. The sequence continues at coordinate 2,362 of JABSRS010000024.1, read as the reverse complement.
TTGCCCCTCAGTGAGCTTAATTGAGAGCAACACCCGAACTAACTATTAAAAAAAACATAGGGTACTAAACTTTCACTTATTTTAATTCTAATCCTTGCATCCAGAACTCGCTTAACTGTTTAGCGGAAATGCCTGCAACAGAAGACTGAGGTTCAGAAGAGTCTGTAAAAATCCTCTGTGCTAACTGTCTTCCCGCAGTTTGAGCCGCAGAAGTCTTAACGATACGCTGTTGATAAAAATCTGTCAGGACATTATCTAGTTCATCTTTTTTTTCTAAATTTAGGGCAAGGTGCCAGACATCTTCCAACGCCTGACACGCACCCTGCCCAGAAGTCGGTAAAGGAGGATGGGCTGCATCTCCAATAATTAAAACATTATCTTGATGCCAATAGGGCAGCGGATCAAGATCATGAACAAAAATACGATTTAGCGACGATTTTTCATAGAATTTCAGTACATTTTGTACGGGATCAGGCCAGTTCATAAAACGCTGATGCATCTCGTCGTACCAAGCGGATAAAGGCCGCTCTTTATCAATATGAGTACTCCATCCTCCAGCCCAAAAGCATAATCCAGCTTTAATCGGTACAATACCAAAGCGCTCACCGAGGCCTCTAAAATCATGAATGGCGTTATCTATAACGTCCTCCTCCAGCTGACTAATACCAATAATATTAATGAATCCTTGATAACAAGGCTGCACTTTTTCTGGGTATAATGTCTGACGTACTACTGAGTTCATTCGCCCATCGGCCCCTACCACCAAATGAAACTCTTGCTTTAATTTGCCAATATCCTCTGCTGTCATTGAGCAATTAAAGTGAATTTCTACGCCCAAATCGTTCAAAGCCCTGGCCAGAATATTCATAAGATCACGGCGTAATATAGTCACACTAGGGAAGCCACTTAGTGTATTCACTTCTTCAATATCAAGCTCACCCTGTTGGATACCATATTGATCAAACTGGCGCATATAACTAGGTATTCCACCAATACGTTTTACCTCTTTATCCAAGCCCATCTGTTGTAGAACAAAAATAGCATTTGGCCATAAAGTCACACCTGCACCCATGGATGAAACCTTACTATCACGCTCATAAAGGCTGACTTGATAACCTTGCTTTGTGGCGAGTATCGCCAGCGCTATTCCGGCAATGCCTGCGCCGACAATGGCAATTCGATTTTTGTTGTTGTTCATTTACTCTACCTTGATAATAAAATTCGATATAAATTGTTACAGAACCACTATTAAGGATAAATAGGTTATTATCGCTTTGTTAATCCCATTTTGTGAGTGAATAAATGATTGAGAAAATTGAACTTCAGTGGTTACTTAGCTTCCAAGCTGTATATGAACAACTGAGCTTTAAGCGAGCAGCAGAACAACTTCAATTGCCAACATCTAATGTTAGTCGCCATGTTGCTTTATTGGAGCAACAGCTTAATTTACGGTTATTGGAACGCACTACACGTAAGATGATTCCAACCGTTGCCGGAAAGCAACTCTACCAGTCCATCACACCGCTCACACAAGCATTGAATGACGCACTGGAAGAAATCTCGCTGTATGGTGATTCACTATCTGGCCACTTTAAGATCATCCTGCCTGATCTCCCCTTCCTGGCTGAAATCATCGCGGACTTTTGCCTCCAGCATCCTCGAATACAACTAAGTTGTGACACCCAACTAAACCCAACGGAAGGTTTGTTGGATGGGTTCGATCTGGTATTGACCTTTGGCCGTGGGTCATTGGATGATTCAGGCTGGGTCGCTAAGGAAATCCTGCGCTGGCCAAGTTGCGTGGTCGGGGCTCCGCAACTTCTTAAACATCATCCTTTACCACGCTCACTGGATGAACTTAGCAAAGCTCCCTGTATTACCAGTCTATCGGTATTACAGGGCATGCCCTGGCGATTTAAGGACCGGAAAACCCTTCAAGTAAAAGCCAGCTATAAGGTTAATAGTGGCCACATCGCCAAAGCTGCCGCGCTGAGGGGGCTTGGTTTTGCCATTTTACCCACGCATGCCTGTCAGGCAGATATAGACAACGGCTCTCTGATTAAAATTGAGTTTAACAGCGAGCCGGAAGATCTGGTGTTATATGCGTTTTATTCGGGCAGAAAATATCCACTGGAGAAAGTAAAAGTGTTTTTGCAGCACCTACGATTGGGTGTTATTGACATGCAGAAGTAATATAAAACAGGCTCTTTAGCTCAAAGCGTTGTAGAAAAAGCCAGCAATTTCAAACAAATATCCATGTATATATCAGCGCTATAATGTCACCTGTAAATAGCGCTTAGCTTGGTGTTTTAGCAAAAGAGTTAAAATATTTGGTAATCAGGCTTATATTTAAAATGCAGTA
>JABSRS010000238.1 GCA_013214885.1 Gammaproteobacteria bacterium | reverse complement strand
AACACCACTTTCTTGGAATCTAAAATAGTAACTATCCCCATGGTAATTGCTAAATGCGGCTGAAACTCATCGTGAGAAAAAAAAAGGGCGTTGTCATCTATAGTTTCTTGGGTCAATGTTTTAACTCTGGTGCGCGATGCTAAGGAAGACGATGGTTCGTTAAAACCAATATGACCATTACGACCGATCCCTAACAACTGGATATCAATTCCGCCTCTAGCAACAATTTGTTCCTCATAAATATCGCAAGCACTAAACGGATTTTTGGCATCACCCGGTGGCACTAGAGTGTTTTCAATATCAATATTTATCCGGTTAAACAATTTTTCATTCATAAAGTGGCGGTAGCTTTGTTGATGGCTACCAGCAACTCCTAAATACTCATCTAGATTAAAACTTTTTACTTCGCTAAATGAAACTAAGTTGTTGTTATACGCTGAGACAAGCTCGTCGTACATTGCTACAGGCGTAGAGCCGGTCGCCAAACCAAGTACCGAATCTGGCTTTTTCAAGATTTGTTTAATTAAAATGGCTGCGCCGTATTTAGCGACTGCGGCTGCATCTTCAAGGATAACTACTTTCATTAGGATCAATCTCCGAAATTTATATGACGACACCCGATCAATCATCTAGCTTTGTCATTTGTTCCATAGAACCAGCTATTTGTTTAAGCTGGTTCTACGCTGAATAAAAACTTACCACTGGCGCATTTTGTGTCCTTTAACAGCATAGAATAAGATGAACAGGTAACACGGCAATCCGACCACGTATGCCAGCTGCATATCCCCCATAACATGGGCTAACTTGCCAAAGATAAGTGGCAATATCGCTCCACCCGATATGCCCATGATCAATAACGCCGATCCCTGAGCCACAAATTTACCGAGTCCTTCGAGTGCCAAAGGCCAAATTGACGGCCAGACTAACGCATGAGCCAGTCCCATTAATGCGACAAAGGTTACCGAATTAGGAATAACAGCAATACCACTCCAACCCCACATCACATCAGCTATTGATGTACTAGTTGTTGAGCTAAACATAACCCCGACAATAGCAAGTGAGCCAGCAACAGCTGAACTGAATAATGCTTGCTGTTGTGATATAAAACGAGGAATACAAGTAACACCGATAATATAGCCAAGCACCATAAAGGCCATGGTATATGAAGTTAATGAAGCAAAGTTGTTAACCGCTAGCCCTGAACCATAAAGGCCGATAGTGTCACCCGCGATAACTTCAACTCCAACATAGGCAAATAAAGCCAGTGCCCCTAATACAACCTGTGGAAAATGCATGATGCTAGATTTATCACCATGACTGTCTTCGTCTTCACTTTCGAGTTCTGGTAATGATGAAAACTTAACTAAACCAATTAACGCAGTTAGCGCAAGAGCCATATAAAGGTATGGCATCACTAATTTGTCAGATAAAGCCCTTTTCGTTAATTCTTTCTCTGCAGGTGATAACGCAGCCAATGATTGCTCAGACACATCGCCCATATCAGCCAAGATAAGTGCAGTGAAGGCTATTGGCACAATCACACCAGCAGACTTATTAATCAGTCCCATGATTGAAATGCGCATCGCTGCACTTTCCTTGGGTCCTATTTTTACCACATAAGGATTAGAGGCAGTTTGTAAAATGGTGAGTCCCGTTCCCAACACAAATAGCGCTAGTAAAAACAAGGCATAATGCGCACTCTTTGCCGCAGGTATGAATAGCAACGAACCAACAACCATTATTCCTAAGCCTATCGCCATGCCATTTTTGTAGCCAGTTCGATTGAGGATCGTCGACATTGGCAACGCCATTACGGTGTAAGCAATATAAAATGCGAAGGTAACAAACAACGCCTGAAACTCATTCAACTCACAAATTATTTTCAAAAATGGGATCAATGAACCGTTAAGCCAGGTCACAAAACCAAAGATAAAAAACAGGATCCCGATAATTACCATTGGCATCAGAGTTGATTGTCTCTGTGCATCGTTCTTCATTGTTTCATTCATACAGCCTCTCTTATTTTTTATTATTTAATTTCCGGCAATCCAGCTACCGATCACGACTAATTCTTTATTTAATGCTATAAAATCTGCCTGCGCTCCGACTTGCAACTGACCGATTCGATCTGCAACGCCTAAGTATTGGGCGGGATACAGACTGGCCATCTTAAGTGCTATACCCAAAGGTTGTTGAATGTACTTATGAGTATTACGTACGGCACTGGCCATGTCTAAAGCGGAACCGGCTAATTCACCGCTACTAGAGTTTAGCCGAGTACCCGTTTTAATAATCTCACGGTCAAAAAATGCAAAACGTTCAATGTCGCTACCAACGACAGACATTGCATCGGTTACCAACAACACTTTGCCGACAGGTTTTGCTTTAAGTGCTACCCGACAGCTGGCATAGTCGACATGGTGGCCATCTACAATCAGCCCACATACAGCTTGATCATTTAATAGCGCTGCCCCTACCATACCCGGCTCTCTCGACGTAAACGCAGACATTGCATTAAACAAATGAGTAAAGCCATCAGCACCGGCATCCAATGCCGCCTGTGTAGTGGCGTAATCGGCATTGGAATGCCCTAAGAATACTTTAATACCTAATGACACCATTCGCTTAATGTCTTTAACACCAACATTCTCTGGGGCAATAGTTACTTTGATTTGTCCAATATCAGTACGCGACAAAATCGTCCACTCAGCACCAGAAATTGGACGGATAAATTCTTGGCTGTGGGCACCTTTTTTAGCGACGCTTAAGTGTGGTCCCTCGAAATGAATACCCAACACCCCAGCAACATCTTCGGCTATTGCTAATGCGATAGCATCCGCAGCCTGAGTCATAACCTCAACGGTATCGGTAATCAAGGTAGGCAACATGGCCGTGGTACCAAACTGACGATGCGCGGCAATAATCGTTTTAACCCCCTTGAGAGTCGGATGAGTATTAAGCAACACCCCACCACCACCATTAACCTGCAGATCGATAAAGCCAGGAGCTATAATACCGTCTATATGCTCGGTGGCACGTCCATCTGTTGCTTCGATCGTAACGACCTTGCCATTTTCAACCACCAGTTGAGCCTGTGGATGAAATTTAACCCCATCGAATATTTCATTTGCACTTATGATCAAGCCAGTCATTTCTCAAATTCCCTATTAACGACCTAACGGCGTTTGCTGTTTAGCATAAATCACGGCACCAAATTCAGGAGCACGCAGTGCTAGACTCAATTTATATTGCACATCTTGGTCCAAATAGGCGAAAATTTTGTTTGATAACCCACCTATCATCGACATCCGAAATGAATGTTTATCACATAGCTGCCGACCGACAGTGCTAATATAGCTAGCACCATCTTCAATAATAGTAAGAGCCAGTGAATCTTTATTTACGGCGGCATCAAATACCAAAAATGCCAACTGGGCATAAAACGTTGCAGGTTTTTTGGCCACGGCTTCAACCAAATCAAGACCAGTACGGCACTCTAAATGCGCTAGCATTGCCTGATTCATCAACGAAGGTTCTTCGATACCGTCTAATGACAACAGCACATTTTTTACCGCTTGTAGACCAAACCAGGCTCCACTTCCCTTATCACCATGTGGAAAGCCATGCGCACCGATAATAGTGGCTTGACCGTCGATATAACTATAACCACACGAGCCTGTGCCTGTTATCATTATTGCCCCATCAAGCCCCTGATGAGCACCTAAACATGCGATATGTAAGTCAGTAGTTAGATACATTTGAGCGAACGGATGCTGCCATTGCGACATTTTATTAAAGATGCTGGGTACATTAACCCCTGCCAAGCCGATACCTGCGATTAGCTGATTGAGCTCAGAGTTAGCTAAATTCGTGTCACTTAATGCAAGTTGAGCAGATTCAACAATCGAAATAATTGTTTGCTGATAATTCTGAAATGGGTTAGCGGGCCCGGCAATTCCAGTCCCGAGTAAATTATCGTTAGCATCGAGAATTGTCGCTTTGCATTTGCTTCCACCACCATCAATGCCTAAATATAGCGGACGTTGTATTGTTACATTCGAGTCCATTAATAACCTCAGTATCCTATGCTGCTGATATCAGCAGCTTAATGAAAATTAACTTGTAATAAGTTATTAATCCTAACCAATAATGACAGCGCTGTCATTATGTATTTTGTTTTTATAATCCAATTACTATTTAACCAATAATATCCGGCCTTTACGCTCACCGTTCGCTGCCAATGCACGTACTTCGACCTTGCCACTGACTGAAACTGGTCCACGATAGGACAACCAAGCCTGATCGTTAACACTGTATTGAATTTGTAACGGGGGAAAAATCACATTAGCATGCAGCTTGCCATCAATGCGTTTAGCACCGACGGTAGGTACTCGGTAATTTATACCTGCCAACTCAAGCTTGGGCATTTCTTTAACCGCTATTGCTGTGGCAAATAATTGCCATTGGCGATCTCGTTGTTGTCGGTGTTTTTGATCAAAAAAAACAGACTGTTTATTATAGGTGGCCCCTTGAGATTGATATGGCACTGCCCACTCAGCTTGATGCCATGCACGTTCAGCCAAGGCTAATAATCTTGGATATATCTTATACTGTGCCATCGATGCAGAGCGGGTACTTTCGGTCCATAATTGGCCCTGAATCCCACGTAAGGATTTACCCGCTTTTATTACACTGGTTTCGTCATCGATCGCCTCATACGGACTCTCCATTGGGTCATACCAAAATTCAGCATGGACAGGCAAGTTATCGGGCATTAATTCAAAAACTTTGCGAGTGTTTGTGTGCCGCGACGCCCAGTAATAGCCATGTTCTTTGGGATCAGCCTCATAAGGAAAGTCGAAATAAAGTACCTCAGGTGACGAGAATACCACGTCCCAGTCCTGGTTTATCATTTGATGGTTTTCTTTATGAGCCCCCCAAAATAGATTACCCCAAGCGTTTGCCTGAACCAGTTTCGGCATATTCTCGAGTCGAGTATGTCGTAAACCGTCACTCCATCCTGCCGTTTCAATGTCTTTATCTGATAATATTTTAGCAACTCGTTCGATAAAATATGCGCCTAGCTGTGTAGTTTTGGTGATACCTTGATTATTATTGGCAATAAAGTTGTTACATATCGGAGAATCAACCCAAGCTCCAGCGGTTTCATCAGCTCCAATATGATAGCGAGTTAATGGGTGATCGGCTTGGGCATGAATCGCCTTAACCTCATCCATTACCTTATTAATGAAGGCATAAGACGATTCCATACACACATTAATCGTATTGTCGTTATAGAATTGAACCGATGAATACTTTGTTTTATCCTCTAAATCATACAATAAAAATTGCTTAGCCTTAGTTTCATCTCCTAGTGCCATATACTTATGATAACGAGCGGTCATTGCTTTTACTGAAGAGCGAGAATGTCCTGGCATGTCAAGCGATGGGATCACCTGAATATGACGAGCACTGGCTGCGCGTAGTATTTCTTGATAATCGCTCACACTATAATATCCATTGACCGCACTATCAGTATCAACCCCGGCACCGAGTTGTGGCAACAGGCAAGTACGCTCACTGAAATCTAAACAGCGTTTACTACCGACATCGGTCAACTCGGGTAACCAAGGGATCTCAAGACGCCAGCCTTCATCATCGGCTAGATGAAGGTGGAGCTTGTTAAGCTTATAAGCCGCCATTTGATCTAA
>JABSRS010000237.1 GCA_013214885.1 Gammaproteobacteria bacterium | reverse complement strand
CGGTACGAATTTCGGCCCCCATTGCCAGCGCAAATGAATCGTAGACTTTGGTGTAATCGAGATTAATGGTTTGCAAGGACAGTTCTAGGCCATAAGCACTGGCAGAGCGTGGTACAGACTGGCGGATTTGCGCGGCAGTCATACTCGAGGTGTATTGCAATGCATTGGCAAAGGAGGAGTTAATGGTATCACTAGTCTCATAGTCAATGTTGTTTTGACCGTAGGTGTAAGAGATATCCAAGGTTGCATCATTGTCAAACTCGGTTTTAAAGCCAAAGTTATAAGAAACATCTTGTATTTCTGTGTTAATTTTCGGTAAAAAACCGGCCGGAATGGTGGCATCTCCGTCTTGTAATTGCGCATTGCCGCCTGAATTGGCGTTATGGCGGAAAAATGCGGCTGATTCATTATCACGACTCGAATAAGTAATAAAACCGTACAGCTCGCCTGCTCCAAGATCGTAACCGGTATTAATGGTGAGACCGAGTTGATCCGACTCGGCATCGCCGATTCTAAAAGTGGAACGACTAGCGGTGGCTTCACGCGGATCGCCAAGGAGGTAAGTGCCATCAGCGTTTTGAACACAACCGGAGAACTGACACGAGCCATGCTGGCCTGCGCGGTTGGTAAAGCCGCGGCTACGGATATTAAGAGTAGTATTAAGAAAACCGCTATCGCCTAAGGCAAAGCCGTTCGAGATATCGATGTTGGTACTGACACCATCGCCTTCGCTATACTCACCGTAAGATATCGCGATTTTAGCACCTTCTGCGGCGTCGTTAAGTACAATGTTAATCACCCCGGCAATCGCATCAGAACCATATTGGGCTGCTGCACCATCACGTAGTACTTCAATTCGTTTGATTGCAGCAGCAGGAATCGCATTCATATCGGTGCCGGCAGTCCCACGTCCGACTGAGGTATTAATATGGATCAGGCTCGCCTGATGGCGACGTTTGCCGTTAATCAGTACCAAAGTCTGATCTGGACCTAAGCCACGTAGGGTTGCCGGGCGGAGTGCGTCGGTACCATCACTAATGGCTGAGCTTGAAAAGTTAAATGAAGGGGCAATTGCTTGCAGCATTCGACCAACTTCAATTTGTCCGGTATTGGACAGTGCCTCTGCTGTGAGAATGTCGACCGGTACTGGTAAATCATCGGCTGAGCGACCTGCAACGCGTGAACCGATAACTGTGATGGCCTCTACTTCTTTATCTGATTTAGCTTCTTCAGCGGCAAGTGTTGCTTGGCTATAAGTGCCTAAAATTAATGGTATTAAAGAGGATATTGTTATTTTTTTCATTGTTATAAATCCCTGTATGTTTATTTGCTTAGATAATTACTTAAATAAATTCAAGACAAAATTTTCTAACTACCACTCTATTCTTAACATAATGTTGTAATAGGTGAATTTATGTTAGTTTAAAAATTGAACAAACACAAAAAAATTATATGGTTAAGGGCAAGAGATAATTGTTTGGATTATTTTTTTTTGAAAAAAAAGGGCACTTAACTGGTAAGTACCCTTGCTATTTATGGTAATAGTTACTCTGGCGACACCACGATAAATCGCAGTGAATCGAGTTGAATTTGGGCATTGTCGATAAACGTAGCTAATTGCGCTTGTTGTGTCTTCAAATGTTCCAATTCTTCGGTTCGAATATTAGGGTTAACCGCTTTAAGATCAGTTAAACGCTCTAATTCGCTGTTAAGTTGCAAATTCATCTTGTCCAAAGCTTGCTGTTTGATTTTATCAAGCTCAGCACCTGCCAGTTTACTACCATGCTGGATTTGCTGGTGAATAAATGACTGAGATGCACCCACTAGTTTTGCCGCGATATGACGACCAATTGGGCTAAGCTGAGCATTAAGGTTGTCAAACGAGATATTGCAACCGAGTTCATTGCCTTTCTTGTCCATTAACATCCGCAGCGGAGTTGCAGGTAAGAAGCGTCCGATGTGGAACGTCTTTGGTGCCGAGGTATCAGCAACAAAAATTAATTCAAGCAGCATGGTGCCAGCAGGCAACGCTTTGCTTTTAAGGACTGACACCGCATTATTACCAGTGGTATCACTTAAAATCATATCGATACTGCCTTGAACCATTGGGTGTTCCCAGTTAACAAACTGGAAATCCTCACGGGCAAGTGCCGCTTCGCGATCGAAAGTGATGGTCGCACCATCTTCATGCAATTCTGGGAAATTAGGGTGGAGCATATGACTGCCCGGGCGGAGAATAATTGCATTCTCACTGTGATCTTCTTGATCAACACCACAAATATCTAGCATATTAAACATAAACGTTGGCAATTCAGTACCGTCATCAAGCTGTTTAATCTGATCTGCAATTTTTTGACCTGCCGCTTGTCCGCCCGAATTTAATTCGAGTAAACGGTCACGACCTTGTTCAATTTTTTGCTTGAGCTGTTGATGAATTTCATCTGTTTGAGCAACTAGCTCAGTCAACGGTTGCGCTTCATCGTCTTGGTTTAACACTTGATAAAGCGACTCTTTGACTTCTTCAAAGACTGCGCCACCCGATGGGCAGGTTTGTTCAAAAGCGTTAAGACCTTTGTGGTACCAGTTCAGTAACACTTCTTGGCTTGAGCCAGCAAGGTAAGGAACGTGTAGTTGAATATCGTGTTGCTGACCGATGCGATCTAAGCGACCGATCCGTTGTTCTAACAAGTCAGGGTTAAGTGGCAAGTCAAATAACACCAAATGACGGGCAAACTGGAAGTTACGACCTTCAGAGCCAATTTCAGAACAGACTAACACTTGGGCGCCATCTTCTTTTTGAGCGAAGAAAGCCGCGCCTTTATCACGTTCGATGATCGATAGACCTTCGTGGAATACCGCACTACGGATCCCTTCTTTAACGCGTAAGGCCTGCTCTAGCACTAAGGCGGTATTGGCATGCGCACAAATAACCAATACTTTTTCTTTACCCGTTTTAATTAATTCGATTAACCAATCAATCCGTGGATCAAACGCCCACCAAGAGGCATCTTTGCCTTCAAATTCTTGGAAAATTTCTTCAGGATATAAAGACTCTAATGCTGAATCTTGTGGATCTTTTTTACTGCCCATAATCTTAGAGACTTTAATCGATGTCGCATACTGAGTTGGCATCGGTAATGGGTAGCTGTTTAAGATCCGTTTTGGAAAGCCTTTCACGGCATGACGAGTATTACGCATCATCACGCGGCTGGTGCCATGGCGGTCAAGTAACCATTGCAGCAACGTTTGACGTGAAGCTGACTCAGAATCGCCAGCAATGTCGGCTAATAAGCCACTGATGTCTTTTTCGCTGAGGATCTCAGTTAAGGTGGCACAGGCACTTTCAGAGAGTACCGGCTGATCAATTAATTCTTGAGCGGCTTGCGCGACCACTTGATAATTTTCTTCTTCAGCGAGGAATGCTTGGTAATCGTAAAAACGGTCTGGATCTAGCAGGCGCAGACGGGCAAAGTGCGACTCATGACCTAGTTGATCCGGCGTTGCGGTCAATAATAAAATACCAGGGGTGACTTTGGCTAGGCCTTCAACAATTCGGTATTCCCGCGATGGCTTTTCGATGTTCCATTCAAGATGGTGTGCTTCATCGACCACAATTAAATCCCATTCAGCATCTATTGCTTGCTGATAACGGGTTTTCTTGCGCATTAAGCCAAGACTGGCAATGATTAGCTGCTCGGTTTCGAACGGATTTTCGGCATCGGCATAAGCTTCAACACAGCGCTCTTCATCAAAAATAGCAAACTTAAGATTAAAACGACGACGCATTTCGACTAGCCACTGATGTTGCAGTGTTTCAGGTAATAAAATTAAAATACGTTCAGCGTGACCTGTTAACACTTGCTGTAGCATGATCATGCCAGCTTCAATCGTCTTACCCAAGCCAACTTCATCGGCTAATAACACGCGAGGTGCGTAGCGTGAACCAACTTCTTGAGCAATATGGAGCTGATGGGGAATAAGATTTGCGCGAGTACCTGCTAAGCCGAGTAATTCACTTTGCTGCATTTGATGACGTTGCTTTAAACAATCATAGCGCAACGTAAAATGATTCATCCGTTCAATTTGGCCAGCAAACATCCGATCTTGAGGTTTATTGAATCTAATGTTGTGACACAGCATGACCTCGCGTAGTTTAACGTCTTCTTCGCCAGTATCCTCACGGGTACCCGTGTAGGTGATTAATCCGTTGTCATTAGTTAAGTCAGTAATCCGTAAAGACCAACCCTCATGACTGTTGACACTATCGCCTTGATTAAATATAACTCGCGTTAATGGGGCTTCCTCACGAGAAAAATGGCGACTTTCACCAGTCGCAGAAAACAAGACTGTGACAGTACGTCCTTCCAGTGCGACAACCGTACCGAGTCCGAGATCTGATTCGGTATCACTAATCCAACGTTGGGCCAAAACAAAAGACATTTAAGATATCTCTCCAAATTAAAAGGACGCGTATATTACCTGATGACATACACGATTGCATTGCTAATTTAGTTCAATTTTACAAGGTTAGTTGTTGGATGGCTTTAGAGCAAATAAAATGTGATTGAATCCGCAAAATAAACCCTAAAAATTGGCGGTATTATATTTTGATCCTAAGCCCTATTCTAATATAATAATCGGCAATCATTATTTTAGGAGTTCGCAGTGAAAACCCATATTCTTGGTCGTTATAATCGAACCATCATGTATACCTACTTTGCAGTGCTGGCATTGGCACTTGGCGCGTCTTTGTGGGTGTTCAACAAGAATCGGGTTGAGTCGTTAGCGGAACGTTTTCAGCAGGTAAAAGTACACGAACATCAGGTGGAGTTGCTGTTAGATTCTGGTTTGCGAGCGGTTAACTCAATGCGTCAATATGCGGTTAAACACATGAGTTTAGCCGAGGCTCCGCGGGTTGATTTATTGCTCTCATATTATTCATATAATGATATTGAACAGGGATTCGAAATAATTCCCAATGTAAAAGAAGAGTTTAAAGATCTGTTCGAAGTAGGAATGATTAGCGGTAGTGGTAACTTGGAACGCCGGTCTCAGCAGTACTATCGCGAAATGGATATGTTATTTGAAATGAACCTGTCGTTTCCAGTCGCGATGGAAATGGTGCCAGACGCTGCTTGGGTTTATTATTTATCGGTTAATGAGTTTATTGGCGTTTATCCTTGGCCTGGTGATGATTATGGCTTTAGTAAGGATGTTTATAACACGCCCGCCTTTGTCGAAGCGACACCACAGGAAAATCCAAACCGTAAAACATTTTGGACCGACGCCTACCTTGATGATGCTGGCAAAGGGTTAATGACTACGGTTGGCACGCCACTTTATATCGAAAACCAGTTTTATGGCACGATTGCGATTGATATTACGCTATCGAGTTTGAGTCAAGAACTGCTGCCGCAAACGAAATTAAGCGGCAATATGTTGTTACTCGATAAAAAACAACAAATTCTGGCCCA
>JABSRS010000236.1 GCA_013214885.1 Gammaproteobacteria bacterium | reverse complement strand
GCATCATTAAATAGTGTCGGATCAAGTGCCTGATTGATGTTTTCTAGCTCATCAAGCAATAATTCCTTACTGGTGAAATTTTTGGCGTCCTGAGTTTCAACTATCCGCTTGCTTAAATTTTTATAAAGCTGGCCTTGCGTGGTGCCATCAAGTGCTAGTTGTTCAAGCAATTGAGTTAATTCAGGGCGCTGTTGCTTTAAAATTTGTGAGTATTGACTTAACATCATGGCGTTACGCAATTGACCGCGGTCAAGTTGCTGGCCAAGTGTGCTAAGTTTTGTTTGATTTTGGCTGGTCAATAAATTGATGCTGTCAGCGACAGGGTCGCTACAGCCAACCGCGAGCATTAAGACTGATATTAGAAATAAAATTCTTATTGGCTTTTGTGCCATAAAGACCTCGTCGATGATATTGTTGTATTTTTATAAGTCTGTTTATCAGATTTGACATATTATGTCTACAGGAAGTAATTGAATGACTCAAAAAACTACCATTGAAAATGAATTTAATTTAACACCACCGTTATTTTCGCTGGCGTGTGAACGTTATTATGAGTTTAGCGAGCAAAATTTTCAACTACTTCAACAATTAACTACTAAAGAACAGGGTTTGTTGGCTCAGATCATCGCAATCAGTGACTTTGCCTATGAACAATTAAATCGTCACCCCCAGTGGATTGAGCTTATTTTTAACCAAAAGTTACTCAATAACGACCAACTTGACCAAATGATGCCTGGACACCTTAATCAAATGTTGCAAGATTGTCAGACCGAGCAGCAATTAGATATCGCGTTGCGTCAATGCCGTAATTTTTTTCAGCTAATCATTGCCTGGCGTGATATTTGCCATTTAGGCGAGATAAAGCATTCGTTACGCCATATTTCTGAATTAGCTGAATTGTTGATTATTACCGCGCGCGATTGGCATTACCAGTTATTAGCCAAGACATGGGGTGTACCCGTTGACGAGCACGGAGCAGAGCAGCCGCTGCTTATCCTAGGTATGGGCAAGCTAGGCGGTAAGGAACTTAATTTTTCGTCAGATATCGACCTTATCTTTACCTTCCCAGAACACGGACAAACCACAGGAGGCCGTCGCAGTACCGATAATCAGCAATTTTTTGTCAAGCTAGCGCAAAAACTGATTAACTCCCTCGATAAAGTCAGTTATGAGGGCTTTGTTTATCGGGTTGATATGAGATTACGACCATTTGGTAATTCAGGACCGCTAGTCGTGAGCCTGTTAGCATTGGAATATTATTATCAATCGCAAGGACGAGACTGGGAACGTTATGCGATGGTCAAGGCGCGAGTACTTGGACCATCGAGTGCACATACTACCGAGCTGACTGAGCTATTAAGACCCTTTGTGTTTCGCCGATATATTGATTTCAGTGCGATTGAATCGCTCAGGAAAATGAAACAACTTATCAGTCATGAAGTCAGGCGCCGTGGGTTGGTTGATAATATCAAGCTAGGTGCTGGCGGTATTCGAGAAATTGAGTTTATTGTTCAAGTATTTCAAATGATCCGCGGCGGGCGCGAACCGCTGCTAAGACAACAATCAGTGCTAAGCAGCTTAATAAATTTTAAGCTGCTTGGGATCTTTAGTCCCGAAGTGTGTCAGCGATTAACCCAAAGTTACCTCTATTTACGCCAAGTTGAACACTATTTGCAGCAATTTAATGATCAGCAAACTCAAACCCTGCCAAATAATGAGCGTGATTGGCAACGCTTGGTTTATTTAATGGGCCATCAAGATCAATCAGCGTTTCGGGCGCAACTTAAGGGCCATCAGCAATTTATCATTGAGCAGTTTAATGACGTGATTGGTGAGGATGATACTGAAGAATCTAACGACAACGCTAAGGCGCTTAAATTATTGCAGTTGGTGTTCGAGTCGTCGATTGACTTTGATGGCGAATCGATTTTATATGAATTAAAAGCCCAGCAGCCGCAACAACTATTTGAACAAGTTCAACAGCTAAAAATCGATATCGATAAACGCCCGATGGGACCACGAGGACGTGAGGTGATGTCGCGTTTGCTGCCTAAACTACTACTTGAAATCATTGAACGGCCAAATGCCCAACAGATATTAGAGCGTGTTGGCGCACTCTTGAGTAAAATTGCCACCCGAACTGCCTACATTGAACTATTAGCCGAGAATCCTAGGGCATTAACCCAGTTAATTAAACTGTGTAATGCCAGTGCTTGGATTAGCGAAAAACTTACAACGTTCCCCATCTTACTCGATGAATTACTCGACCCTAAGTTGTTATATAACCCGACAGCGCTTGAGGACTATGGCAGCGAATTACACCTGTACTTATTGCGGATCCCCGTTGATGATATGGAGCAGATGATGGAGGGCGTTAGGCAGTACAAGCAAGCCCAGCAACTTCGCATTGCGGCCGCTGATATCACGGGCGTGTTACCCGTGATGCAGGTCAGTGATCACCTGACCTATCTCGCGCAATCCATTGTGGCGCAATCAATCGATATGGCTTGGCAACAAATGGTCGAGCGCTATGGCGAGCCAACGCACGAGGGTAGTGAGCGCGGCTTTGCGGCAATAGGATATGGCAAACTTGGTGGCATTGAACTCGGCTATGGCTCTGATTTAGATATGGTATTTGTCCATTGTGCGCGCCCAGGTACCCAAACCAATGGCAAAAAAACCATTGAGAGTAGCCACTTTTACCTAAAGTTAGCTCAGAGGGTTTTGCATTTATTTAATACCCGCACCACTTCTGGTGTGCTCTACGAAGTAGATATGAGATTACGCCCAAGCGGTAACTCTGGTTTAATGGTGATTAATATTGAAACCTTTATCGAATATCAACAGCAAGAAGCATGGATTTGGGAGCACCAAGCACTAGTAAGAGCTCGAGTTGTTGCTGGGGATCCCTATTTAAAAACGCGATTTGATCAAGCTCGTTTCGCGTTGTTAACTCAGCCGCGAGATTTGGCGCCACTGCAAACAGCCGTGGCGAATATGCGTGAAAAAATGCGTGAGCATTTGGGCAGTAAACAGCAAGATGTTTTCGATTTGAAACAGGATGTTGGTGGCATTGCAGATATTGAATTTATTGCCCAATACTTAGTTTTGGGTTATAGCCATCAATACCCTAGTTTGGTTAAAGATTGCGATAATGTCCGAATTTTTGATGCGATAGCGGCATGTGGGTTAATGGGATCGGACCAAGCGATGAAACTAAAGGAAATATATTGTGAATATCGCAATGCTGGTCATCGGCAGGTATTACAACACCTTGAAAATAAGGTGCCACTTGAGCAATTCAAACAGTATCAGCAAACTGTTTTGTTAATTTGGCAGCAGTGGTTGATTAAGCCGATTAATTAGATAACCCAGCACGCTGCAGCGGTACTGATTTTTACTAATGATTTTTAGTAACCACAGTTCATATTAGGAACTTGGGTCAGTACCTCGTTGCCAAATTTGTTGACATTAACCAGATAACACTCATTACCATTTAACACCCGATAAGTTGTGTATGGCGTGCTATTGATAACAACGTTATTAGCGTATCTTACAGGTGGGTAGTTGTTATAAGTGGTCGAATAGGTTTGCGAGCGACGATGGTTAGATAAATCATTAAAGACATTACTCAATATTACACCGCCGATGATGCCACCAATAATGTGACCAGCTTTGTGATTCGAATGATGACGGCGATGCCCTCGGTAATGCTTGTCATGTGAATGATGATTATTATGACTATTATAGCCGTGGTTGTTGTGATGATTACCGTGGTTTCTTTTACCAGCAAATGCTGGTGCAGCGGCAATCAGTGACAAACTAAATACCGCGATAGTCAGTGTTTTAAAAAGTGAAGGTTTCATAACAGTACTCCATTTAGCTTTAATAACTCTATCCTAAAGGTCCTTTACTGAATTTTAACTGAACTTGGATCCTATACTTGGTCATTAAGTGCACTATTAAGGTAAGCAATGAAACTTCAAGGAATTATTATTAAAGGCCATGGCGTAGCATCTGGTCGTAATTTGATTGATCAAATGGGTACTATTGAGCGTCAAAAATCGTATTTCTTGGCGCGAGGGCTCGACCTATCTCACTGCTTTAACGGCACCATTAATGTTGATATTAAGCCTTTAACGGTGGCGAGAATTAATGCTGACCTGTATTTTGAAGCGGTCGATTGGAATAAAAATATTGGCCCTGAAAACTTCTCATTGGTTCACTGTGTAATATGGTTTAACGGAGCATCTTATGCTGGATATATTTACTATCCCGATCCCCAAACCAAACCTGGGCATTTTCATTCATCATCGACTCTGGAGCTGATTGCACCAAAAATTAAACATATCACCAACGGTTTGCCGATTGAAATTGAGGTTAACGGCCAATCAATCGCTGTAAACAATGGCACTTAGCTAGCGACTTAATTAGCGATTAAGCTATCCCAGAAAAACTGTCCGACAGGGCCTAAGACATGTTCCGATTTACGGATTAATCGAATCTCACCATTGAGAGAGGTCTCGCTGTCAGAGAGGGTCAGTAGCTGCAAACTTCCTTCGGCTAATTCTCGACTAATTAAATGATAAGGAATTAGGCCGATGCCGAGCCCCGACATCATCATTGATTTCAAGGTGTGAACATCTTTGGTTTTAAATTGTTGTTTAGATGAGCCAAAGCCTAACTTGTCATTATCAAAACTTAAATTGGTTTGAATAAGTGCTATTGAAGGGTATAAATTAAGCTGACTCACGACTTTGATGTCATTAATATTACAAAGCTTTGGTGATGCAGCAAGGACGACTTCAAACTCACTTAACGGTTGAGTAACGAAATCAGCCATGCCGTGAAAAAGATGAAACCATGCACCGATAGCAATATCGACTTTATTATCCATAATGTGCTCAAGAGCGGTGAAACGAGTACCAGCCAGTAATTGAAATTCAGTGGATGGAAAATGCTGTTGGCATTTTAATAATACTTTTGAGACATCTTCAAAATCAAACACAGGATCATAAGCAATTTTTAATTGCTCAGCCCCTAATAACACTTGCTGAGCATGGCGATAAAATATTTTCCCTTTGGGCGTGAGTTTAAGACGATATGTACTACGATCAAGTAGCTGAATATCATATTGTTGCTCTAATTTTTTAACCGACATTGACAACGCTGGTTGGGTTTTATGCAGGGCATCGGCCGCTGCTTTTAAGGTGCCCAACTCAACAATTTTGTTTAGAACTCGCAGTTGTTCTAATGTCATGGTTATTTCCTCATCAATCTATATAAATTTATTTTAACATTATTTTAATTTTATATAAATTTTATTTTTACGATAGAGCGAGTAAAATAACTCTGTTATTAACATGATTCAAAGGCAGACATAATGTTTGATAAGTTCAAAGCATCGAGATTACTGATAGCTTCAGTTGCTATAGCGACCATACTTACGGGTTGTACCAAAGAGTTAGTGCCAGAAAATGTAGTGGCAATGCCAACGGTAAAGATTATCAACGTTGGAGCACAGACCCAGACCTCTATTAGGAAATTTCCTGCTGAGGTTGAGGCTAATAAAGACACTCATCTAGCATTTCGTGTCAGTGGTGAACTGACTAAATTTTCTGTCAAGGCGGGTAATCATGTTAAAAAAGGTCAGCTACTAGCTCAGCTCGACCCAACGGATTTCAAAATTCAACTCAATGATCGTCAAGCAAGGTTTGCCCTAGCCAAGGCTCAATTTGAGCGTGCGCAGCAACTGC
>JABSRS010000235.1:2826-5478 GCA_013214885.1 Gammaproteobacteria bacterium | reverse complement strand
TGGGCATCTCTCCTTAAAAATCATCCAGTAGTTCATTTAAACTTGTTCCATTGTACAAAGTAATGGATGCTCATTTTCTTGAGCACATTGGTTTACCTGTCCTACTTTCGTTTCAGCAATATCCGCACTGTATATCCCGCAAGTGCCTTTACCATCATTATGGACTGCCATCATGATTTGAAAAGCAGCTTCTTCGTTTTTTGCGAAGAAGACCCGCAGTACTTCAGTCACAAAATCCATTGGTGTGTAATCATCGTTAATTAAAACAACCTTAAACAACGACGGTGGCTTTATTGCTTGCTTTTGAGTGTCTATCTCAAGTACAAACTCAAAATCACTTGAATCACCCATAATTTAATTTTAGACCTTATTTTAATTTGTGTAAAAAAATAGCAATAATATTACCAATAATTACGATTAGTTCTTGACTGTTTAATCGTTTTGTTTAAATATTTTAATATTAATTGCGTATAAATACACTAATCATTTTAACTTTATACTAATTAATCTAGTAAATTCAGATTGGACGAATTAAGTAAATACAAGGAATTTTAGGAATGGCTACAGGTACCGTTAAATGGTTTAACAATGTAAAAGGATTTGGATTCATTTGTCCTGATAGTGGCGGCGAAGATGTGTTTGCTCACTATTCGGTAATTGAAATGGACGGTTATCGAACCTTAAAAGCAGGCCAAGAAGTTCAATACGAACTTCAAAGTGGCCCCAAAGGCGCCCATGCTGAAAAAATCAGCCCAGTAAACTAATACCTAAGTATTAGATTAAGGTTGTTTTAAGCTAACTATTGATGTTTTGCTCACTAAAACACTGTACCGGCCAAGGTTACTTGGTCAGTACAGTGTTTTAGTTGGCGATGCTCAATCGTGTCAAAAATTAATTAAATATTGCTATAACGTCCGTTTCAGATCGATTAAACTATCTATTGATATGATCAATAATTAAGTTTGATCCCGAGACTGATCCCGAGACAAAGCCTTTATGCGTAATAAACTTTCCTTAAGCTCTACTAAGAAAAAAACACCTCAAATTGGTTTTACCAAACCAAAAACATCGCGCAAGCCTCAGAAAAAAATGCCCCCTGAATTAAAAGGCCCACGTAAAATAGTTTTATTTAATAAACCTTTTGATGTTTTGAGCCAATTTACCGACGGTCAAGGGCGCCAAACCCTTGCTGATTTTATCACTCAAAAAGAAGTGTACGCCGCGGGGCGTTTAGACCGAGACAGCGAAGGCTTATTGGTGCTGACTAATGACGGTAAATTACAGGCAAAAATAACCCAGCCCAGTGCTAAAACCTCAAAAACCTATTGGGCACAAGTTGAGGGCATCCCGTCGACCGAAGCGGTTGAGCAATTACGATCGGGGGTGATGCTTAAAGATGGTATGACACAACCCGCTGATATTAACCTGATTGAGCCACCAGCAGATTTATGGCCAAGAGTGCCTCCGATCCGCGAACGCCAAAATATTCCGACCAGTTGGTTAGAAATAACCATCAGCGAAGGTAAAAATCGCCAAGTGCGCCGCATGACGGCTTATATCGGTCATCCTACTCTGCGCCTCATTCGCTATCGTATTGGCAACTGGACCATTGACAATATAGCCAATGGCGACTCAAAAGAAGTCTAATGATGAAGCAATCGGGATCAACACGCTTTAAACCCTTTGTCACTGTCGCGGTAGTCGTTCAAAGCTGTGACCAGTACTTAGTGGTTGAAGAGATCCCTGTTGGCGGCCAAGCAGTCACCTTTAATCAGCCTGCTGGTCACTTGGAAAGTAGCGAAACAATTACTGGGGCTGCCGAGCGAGAATTACTCGAAGAGCCTGTAGAAATTACACCGCAAGATCCCCAAATCATTGCAGGTCATTGGTTCACCTTGGATCAAATAAAGAAACTCAACAACTTACGCAGCCATTTAGTCATCGAGTGTATTGAGGATGACATTAAAAACGGCAGTTTCGCGGCCAAACTGGTGTTAAAGCCACACTAGATTCGTTCTAAATTCGCGCTAAAATTAGCCACTGATACTTTTTGAAATACTTGGCGCGATCTTGCTATCACATCCAAGGCTAATGTGTTAAAATCTGCGCCCGAAAAATAGCATTCTTGCGTTAACTAGATCACACTTTTAATCATTGGCTTTAGTCATATATTTTTAGCGTATAGAATTTAATCAATCAAGGTTAGACATGTCAGATACGGCACAGAAAAAAGTTATCGTTGGTATTTCCGGCGGCGTCGATTCATCAGTTTCAGCATACTTATTGCAACAGCAAGGGTATCAGGTTGAAGGCCTGTTTATGAAAAACTGGGAAGAGGATGATAACGATGAATATTGTTCAGCTGCCGATGATTTAGCCGATGCCCAAGCGGTATGTGACAAATTAGGTATTGAGCTACACAGCATCAACTTTGCGGCTGAGTACTGGGATAACGTTTTTGAGTATTTTCTTGAAGAATACAAAGCTGGCCGTACCCCAAATCCTGATATTATCTGTAATAAAGAAATAAAATTTAAAGCTTTCTTGGAATTTGCAGCGCAAACCTTGGGTGCCGATTATATTGCGACAGGCCATTACGTGCGCCGTCGTTTCATTGATGGCAAATGGCAGTTATTACGTGGCCTCGATGGC
>JABSRS010000235.1:0-2816 GCA_013214885.1 Gammaproteobacteria bacterium | reverse complement strand
AGATCAAAGCTACTTTCTATACACCCTTGGTGATGAGCATCTAGCCCAAACACTATTCCCTGTTGGTGAATTAGAAAAACCACGTGTGCGTGAAATAGCACTAGAGCAAGGTTTGATCACGCATAACAAAAAAGACTCTACGGGTATTTGTTTTATTGGCGAACGTAAATTCAAAGACTTTTTGTCAAAGTATTTACCAGCGCAACCAGGCGTAATTGAAACCAGCGAAGGCGAAGCCATTGGTAAACATGAGGGCTTAATGTATCACACGCTAGGTCAACGCAAAGGTTTACAAATTGGTGGACTAAGCAAGCATGGTGACGCTCCATGGTACGTGGTTGATAAAGATATGGACCGCAATGTCTTAATTGTTGGTCAAGGTGCCGATCACCCTCGCCTGTTCTCGAATGGTTTATTGGCCAGTCAATTACATTGGACCGATCGTGTTGGGCCACAACAAATTACCAAATTAACGGTAAAAACTCGTTATCGTCAGCAAGATATTCCATGTACGCTATATCCAGCTGGGCCAGATCAAATTAGAGTTATTTTCGACCAACCTCAAAGTTCGGTCACCCCAGGACAATCAGCGGTATTTTACGTTGATGAAGTGTGTTTAGGCGGCGCAATCATTGACCAAATCATACGCGATTAGGAGTTAGGAGCAATCATGGCTGATATTAACAATACTCAAGTTTTAGCATTTGCAGCAATGTGTCAATGTGCACAGTTGGTGCATAATTTAGCACGAACTGGCACCATCGATAGCCAGCAATTCCAAGCCTGTGCTAACAGTGTGGTGATTACCGATCCCGAGAATGCTGGTGATATCTATCCGTCGAGCTCGGATTTATTTTTAGGGTTTAAGACCCTGATTGGTCAGCTGTCAGATGACAGTGAAAACCGCAGTGTTGAAGTGACAAAATACGTGGCTGGTCTGATTTCGCTAGAGCGAAAATTAATGAAATCATCTGATTCTTTGGCCATGATGTCGCAACGGGTTGATCAAGTGAAACGCCAGTTACACCACTTTGCCATCGATGATTCAGCCGTGATAGCCAATTTTGCCAGTATCTACGCCGATATAATCAGTCCGTTAGGGTCTAAAATCCAAATCAGTGGTAATCCAACACAGCTTCAGCAAAAGGCCGTGCAAGAAAAAATTAGAGCCCTACTACTGGCAGGTGTTCGTGCCGCGGTATTATGGCGCCAAATGGGCGGCAAACGTCGTCATTTGATTTTGGCACGTAAACATTTAGTAAAAAACGCACAGCAACAACTTAATCGAATTTAATTTTAAAGTTATTGAGGAAAAATCCATGCAACTTTCTGCACTAACCGCAGTATCTCCAATTGATGGCCGTTACGGTGGCAAAACAAGTGAACTTCGCGCAATTTTCAGCGAGTTTGGTTTAACCAAATATCGTGTTGAAGTAGAAGTACGTTGGTTACAAAAACTTAGTGCTACCCCAGCAATCGTTGAAGTTCCAGTTTTTAGCGCCGAAGCTAATGCCGTATTAGATAACATTGTTGCTAATTTTAGTGAAGAACATGCAGCACGCGTTAAAGAAATTGAACGTACCACTAACCACGATGTAAAAGCGGTTGAGTACTTTTTAAAAGAACAAGTCGCCAATAATGCTGAGCTACACGCGGTTAATGAATTTATTCACTTTGCTTGTACTTCAGAAGATATCAATAACTTATCACACGCATTAATGCTGCGTGCTGGCGTTACTGATGTCTTTAATCCCTATGCGCAGCAGTTACTTGATGCAATTAAAGCACATGCTATTGACTACAAAGCAATTCCTTTACTTTCACGTACCCACGGTCAGCCAGCTTCACCTTCGACCATGGGTAAGGAATTCGCTAACGTTTATATGCGTTTACAGCGTCAATTTGATCAAGTACAAAAGATTGAATTTCTTGGTAAGACCAATGGCGCTGTAGGTAACTACAATGCTCACCTCAGTGCTTATCCTGAAGTAGATTGGCATGAGTTTGCTAACGAGTTTGTGACCTCGCTTGGTCTTACTTGGAACCCATACACCACTCAAATCGAACCACATGATTATATTGCAGAATTATTTGATGTGATTGCTCGCTTTAACACCATCTTATTAGATTTCGATCGTGATATTTGGGGTTACATTTGTCTTGGCCACTTCAAGCAAAAAACCATTGCTGGCGAAATTGGTTCTTCAACCATGCCGCACAAAGTTAACCCAATCGATTTTGAAAACTCGGAAGGTAATCTTGGGATGGCTAATGCGATCATGAATCACCTAAGCCAAAAGCTTCCTGTTTCACGCTGGCAGCGTGACTTAACCGATTCTACGGTGCTACGTAACCTAGGCGTTGGTTTGGCTCATGCGATTATCGCTTACCAGTCAACCTTAAAAGGCTTGAGTAAATTGCAAATTAACGAAGCCGCTCTATTGGCTGACTTAGACAGCAACTGGGAAGTGCTAGCTGAACCTGTACAAACAGTAATGCGTCGCTTTGCCGTAGAGAAGCCGTATGAAAAGCTAAAGGAATTAACCCGTGGCAAGCGGATTAACAGTGATGACCTAGCGGTCTTTATTGCTAACCTTGAAATTCCACAAAGTGCAAAAGATCAACTAACAGCAATGACGCCAGCTAACTATATTGGTCGCGCTATCGCTTTTGTTGACGATTTAGCATAGATTAACGTTATATAGCGCGTTACACCGCGCAGGACGATTTAAAAAAGGCAATGGAGTTTTCCATTGCCTTTTTGTTTACCAGGAAAAAACATGTACACCATCAATTTAAATGACCTCACCCCGCAG
>JABSRS010000234.1 GCA_013214885.1 Gammaproteobacteria bacterium | reverse complement strand
TCTCTGGCAATGCCTGCATCGTTAATCGCGTTAACCATTGCTGCCGCTGCGCCTGTGCCATCACTTGGTGGTGAAGTCATATGATAAGCATCGCCACTCATACCAAAGCCAGTAAGTTCAGCATAAATTTTAGCACCACGCGCTTTGGCATGTTCATACTCTTCAAGGACCATGACACCAGCACCCTCACCCATCACGAAACCGTCACGGTCTTTATCCCAAGGACGAGAAGCCTGTTGTGGATTATCATTATTAGTTGATAATGCTTTAGCAGCACCAAAACCACCTAAACCAAGTTCAGTGGTTGCAGCTTCTGCACCGCCAGCGATCATGACATCGGCATCGCCATAAGCGATCATCCGCGCTGCATGACCAACGTTATGGACACCCGTAGTACAAGCGGTAGTGATCGCAATGTTAGGACCTTGTAGTCCAAACTTAATCGATAGATTACCTGAGATCATGTTAATGATCGTACCTGGAACAAAAAATGGTGAAACACGACGCAGACCAGACTTGGCCATTTCAGAATGAGTTGACTCAATAAGCCCTAAACCACCCATGCCAGAACCAATAGCAACACCAATGCGAGCCGCGTTAGTTGCAGTAACTTCAATACCACAATCTTCAAAGGCTTGGATCCCAGCCACTAAACCGAACTGAATGAACTTGTCCATTCGACGCGATTCTTTCTTAGGTAAGTATTGCTCAAGATCTAGATCTTTTACTTCGCCAGCAAAATGAGTACCAAAAGCACTGGTGTCAAAAGCTGTTATATTTGCGATACCGCTTTGACCGGCTTTAACACTGTGCCAACTTGCTGCTACAGTGTTGCCAACTGGCGAGACCATGCCCATCCCAGTAACTACAATACGACGTTTAGTCATGTTACACCTTTAATATTTTTCCAATAAAAAAGGCGGCTTACGCCGCCTTTTTACACAGAAGGTTAAAACTAACCTTGTGCGCTGGTTACGTAATCAATAGCTGATTGAACAGTAGTGATTTTTTCAGCTTCTTCATCTGGAATTTCAGTGTCAAACTCTTCTTCTAGAGCCATTACTAATTCAACTGTGTCTAATGAATCTGCACCTAGGTCATCAACGAAAGATGCAGTATTAACTACTTCTTCTTCTTTAACACCTAGTTGTTCAATAACAATTTTTTTAACGCGTTCTTCGATGCTCATGGTAATATATTTCCTGTTTGTTACAGCTATCTAAAATTTAAGGGTAGTTTAGAGGATTACCCAAACAAATCAACTATTGAAATGCTGGTCAAACCACAAAATAACGCCATTATTGACGACGTTACCCCCAATATTTGCTTACTTTTACTACTACTTCTAATTCTGGTCAACTTAAACCGTTAAATTATCGGTTTAACATAGCAAATTATTTACTAGTTACACAACCAATATTGTTAATTTAAACCATATACATACCGCCGTTGACGTGTAAAGTTTCGCCATTAATGTATGCTGCCATGTCTGATGCTAAAAATGCAACAGCACTGGCAATTTCTTCTGGCTTACCTAAACGATTAGCTGGAACTTGTGACATTATTGCTTGTTTTTGTTCATCATTAAGCTCTTCGGTCATATCAGTTTGAATAAAACCAGGGGATACGGTATTAACCGTGATACCACGAGAGCCAATTTCACGAGCCAATGACTTGGTGAAGCCCAACAAACCAGCTTTGGCCGCCGAGTAATTAACTTGTCCTGCGTTACCCATAGTACCAACGACCGAGCCAATATTAATAATTCGACCGTTACGTTTTTTCATCATTGGGCGTAGTACCGCTTTTGAAACGCGGAACACCGAGGTTAAATTGGTGCTGATAATGTCGTCCCATTCTTGGTCTTTCATTCGCATCATTAGGTTGTCGCGAGTGATCCCTGCATTGTTAACTAAAATATCAACGCTGCCCCAACCTTCTTTAATATCACTAAACAACTGGGCGATAGAGTCGCTGTCCGTCACATTAAGGACCAGACCTTTGCCTTGGTCACCAAGATATTCGCTAATACGCTCGGCTCCGCTTTCACTAGTTGCTGTGCCAATGACGGTAGCACCGCCAGCCATAAATGTCTGAGCAATAGCGCGACCGATGCCACGACTTGCGCCAGTCACTAATACCACTTTACCTGAAAAATCAAAATTCATTATTATCTTCCTTATACCTATCTATTGGTATTTTTAGACTAAGGCTGTTGCTAGCCCAGTTAAATCATTAGTTGCCACGCAAGTTATCGACTTATCGATGCGACGTGTTAAACCAGTCAGTACTTTGCCAGGGCCCATTTCAACTAATGCAGTAATATCATTAGCCGCGAAAAATTGAATGGTTTCGGTCCAACGCACTGGGCTAAACAATTGGCGTTTAAGCGCATCGCGAATTGCCGCTGGTTCAGAGGCGTTAGCGACATCAACATTATTTATCACCGGGATCGACGGCGAGTTAATCGCCATGTTAGCCAACTGCTCTGCTAGTTTTTCAGCAGCAGGGATCATTAAAGAACAATGCGATGGCACGGACACAGCTAATGGCAAGACGCGTTTAGCACCCGCTTCTTTACAGAGTATGGACGCACGGTCGACTGCTTCTTTATGTCCAGCAATAACCACTTGCCCAGGGGAGTTATAATTAACAGGTGAAAC
Organism: Gammaproteobacteria bacterium; assembly: GCA_013214885.1. Classification (GTDB taxonomy): domain Bacteria; phylum Pseudomonadota; class Gammaproteobacteria; order Enterobacterales; family Psychrobiaceae; genus Psychrobium. Next base: position 2,886 of record JABSRS010000234.1, on the reverse strand, counting down.
CACCTGCCCTTGAGCTCCTTCTAAGCATGCTGTCACAATCGCATCATCAGCTAAGCCGATAATAGCCGCCATCGAGCCAACACCTTCAGGTACCGCTTCCAGCATATATTGGCCACGCAATTCAACCAGTTTGATCGCATCGGTGAATGCAATCGCGCCACTACATACTAATGCCGAATATTCACCAAGACTGTGGCCAGCGAAAAAAGTAGGCTGTGTGGCGTTACTATCTTGCCACACGCGCCAAAGTGCGACACTAGCAGCAAGTAATGCAGGTTGAGTACGATCGGTTCGATTTAAGTCACTGGCTTGGCCATTTTGAACTAAGTCCCATAAATCATAACCAAGCACTTGAGATGCTTCGCTAAAGGTTTGTTCAATTTGTGGATATTGGTCACTAATATCTTTTAGCATGCCTAAAGCCTGAGAGCCTTGGCCGGGAAATATAATCGCCAGTTGCGACATATGAAAGTCCTTATTTTGTTCATTACAGCAGATAACCAACAACTTTAAAGATGGTTGTTCTGGGTGTTGATTATCGTATAGGATTTATTTTAGCAGATTTTTTCGAGTAGCATCGATTCAAGACGGTCTTGAATCCGTTGAGGGACTTGTTGTTCTACCTCAACCACGGCTTGCTTAATCGCATTTAAAAATGCGTCTTGATCGGCGTTACCATGACTCTTAACTACAATACCGCGCAATCCTAACAGACTTGCACCATTGTACTGGTCGGGTTTCATCTTACAAAAAGCTTTTTTTAATAACGGTGCAGCTAACAAGCCCAAAAACTTGGTAAAGAAATTCAGTTGGCTTAGCTGTTTAACGTGACCAATCATCAGATTAGCGACACCTTCGGTGGTCTTTAAACTGATGTTACCAACAAAACCATCACAGACAATAACGTCGGTAACACCTTTGAAAATTTGATGGCCTTCAATAAAACCACGATAATTTATATGATTGGAATCTTTGAGTAATTCTGCAGTTTGCCGTACGACATCATTGCCCTTGATGTCTTCCTCACCGATATTTAGTAACGACACTCTCGGTGCGCTGATAGCGTCCACTGTTTCGGCGACTACTGAGCCCATCACTGCAAATTGAAATAATGCTTCTGAGTCACAATTAACATTAGCACCTAGGTCAAGCATATATACGGGCTGATCATTGATACTCGGAAGTTTGGCAATCAAAGCTGGCCGGTCGATCCCTGGCAGCGTTTTTAAAATAAGTTTTGACATCGCCATCAGTACACCAGTGTTACCAGCACTAACACAAGCATCGGCTCGTCCCTGCTGCACCATATCAATCGCTTTACGCATTGATGAATCACGGCGATTTCGTAATGCTGTTAATGGTCGGTCGCTCATGGTCACAACTTGTTGACAGTGTTCGATAGTCAAACGGGGATGATTACTTAATTGGGATGGTATATGACGGGTAATTTGGGTCGAATCGCCAAAAAGAGTAATTGACAATTTAGGAAAGCGCGCCAGTGCCCGCATCGCTGCGGGCACTGTAACTTGAGGACCAAAATCGCCCCCCATGGCATCTAACGCTAAGGTTAGACTCACCAAAATAATCGCCTATTAAAGCTCGATTACTTTTTTGCCACGGTAAAAACCGTCATCAGTGATGTGGTGACGACGATGCGTTTCACCAGTAGTTGCGTCAACGCTTAACTGAGCACCAGTTAGAGCATCGTGAGAACGACGCATGCCACGTCTAGAACGTGATTTTTTACTTTTTTGTACGGCCATGGGCTGTCTCCTTGAAAAACTTTATTTGTTTAAACTTTTTAACACCGCGAACGGGTTTGGACGTTCATCAACTATGTCTTCAATTTCGCCTACTACGGTGTCATGTTCTTTAACAGAACAATCTTCTATAGCATGCATCGGAATATATGGGATCGCTACTAGGAATTCATCTTCGATGAGTTCGCAAATATTGATTAGTCCATTTTCATCCACATCAACTGGTTCATAAACTTCCGGAAGCTCTTTTTCCACTGTCTTTTCAGACATTGGGGTATAACTAAATTTAACATTCACAGGAAAGTTAAATTCACACATACAACGCTGACAATTCAGGGAGAACTCGCCTTTAGCGTGACCTTTTATAATCACTAAGCCCTGGTTGTCAGTGTCACACGAAATCTGTACCTGTATGTCGCTACAGAATCCGGCGGACGTCTCCAATAATCGTGGCATATATCTGGATTCTAGAACACCGAGGTATTCAGAATGCATCTTAGCCGCTCTCCTTGGATCAATCGTCAAAGGTATCTTTACTTGTTGCATAGGACGCGCATCTTATAGATCATGAGTGCTCTAGTCAAAGGGTAATCGTCAAAAGTAGTCGATTATTTCAATGTCGTGATACACTTCGTTCAAATTTCACTGTAAAACACCAAAAAATCAATCTTTTGACTCACCAACATTACTGAAAATAAGCCATGAAAAAATCAATTATTTTAGCGTCTACCTCGCCATTTCGCCAACAACTGTTGAGCAAAATAAAACTGCCTTTTAACTGTGTGTCACCTGAAGTAGATGAAACACCGTTAATTAATGAAAATGCCGAACAACTCGTTCGACGATTAGCAATAGCCAAAGCACAAGCCGTTTCAGACCATACCAAGGAAGCGTTAATCATCGGTGGTGACCAAGTCGCGGTTATTGACGGGGTCATTATCGGCAAACCACATAACTTTGACAATGCATTTAAGCAATTATCAGCAGCAAGCGGTAAAATTGTAACCTTTTATACGGGGCTTTGCCTATTGAACAATGAAAAAAATAGTCACCAAGCAATCGTTGAGCTATTTAATGTTCACTTTCGTGAACTAACCGACACTATGATAACTAACTATTTGCATGC
>JABSRS010000233.1 GCA_013214885.1 Gammaproteobacteria bacterium | reverse complement strand
AAGCATTAAATACTGAATTAGCGGTACCAACTCCTGCGCAATTTGGAATTGGCCGTGATGAGTTTTTTGCGGTGTGTAACACCATGGCACAGCAAGCGTTGGCATCTGGTTCGCCGAGTAATAACCCGATTGAGCCGACGGTTGAACAAATAGTCAGTATTTATCAGGGACTGTGGGACATTTAGAATAATCGGTTAACCCCAATCAATCAGCCAAAGTTATGGTATGGTTTTTAATTATTAGCTTAAGCCGATTAACGATCTTAATCATTAAATAATCGGCAGGAGCATTTTGATAGCTTTATTAAAATCTTTCTGGTTTAATGTCCCCCATTAAAAATGACTATCGGAATTGAGTTTGTTTAACACGAAAACTTCCAAGCGCATGGCGCAATCGAAGTTAACACTGGTGATCGTACTGGTGATTTTTTTGTGTCAGATTTTTGAAAACAATATCTCTTTCTCGATTCAGTTTCCCGTCGGTGAGCACTTGCTCAGCACTGATTTCGCTCATCATCATGGTCATGCCGATGAGCAGAAAATCGATTTAACCCAATCTGAACACGATCACTCAAACGATTGCCATAATTCTTGTCACCCGCCAGTTGAGCTAGCATTTAAAGCCAGTCAATGCCTCTCTGATATGGTTGCAGCTGATGTAATTTCTTATCAAAATTGTAATTACGCACCGCCGATCCCTCCTCCGAACGCATAAACTCAGATTAAAATAATCCTATTTAATTGAATTAATTTAGTGCCAATTAGCACTAGATCAGTGGAGTTTTTGTTTTGAAAATTTATCAATATCTTGCGATGGTATTCGCAGGAGTGTGTTTACCTGTGGTGGCGCAAGTTCCCCCTGGCGGTGACGGCAAGGTCATTAGTTTGCCTTGGGCACTCGAGCAAACATTATTAAAAAATACCCAGCTACAAAGTTTTTCTTATGACTTAAAAATATTAGACGCGAATGCGCTACAAGCGGCGATTAGACCCAATCCTACATTGACCGCATCGGTGCAAAATGTTTTTGGTAGCGGCGAAGTTAGTGGCATTCGAAGTGCCGAAACGAGTTTGGTGCTAAGTCAGCTGATTGAGCTTGGTGGTAAACGCCAGCGTCGGATCGATCTCGTGTCTGCCGCTAAAAAACAACATGTTAGTGATTTCGAGCTAATACGTTTAGATGCCCTATCTGAAACCACCTTACGCTATTACCAATTATTGCGAGTGCAAGCTTTGCATCAGTGGAGCAAGCGGCGAATTATGGTTGAGCAACGGGCGCTTAATGTCATTAAAACCCGGGCTAAAGCGGGGGCGGTAATTGCAGCTGATGTTTCCAAAATGGCCCTGCGACTAGCGCGCTCAAAAGCCGTTCGTCAGCAATTGTCCCATCAACTAGTGGTTGCCAAGCAACGACTCGCCGCCATGTGGGCAAGTGAAGTTGATTTTGAATTAGCGGGAGAGCGTTTAGGCATACTGAGTGGTTATCCAAGTCTTAGCGAAGTATTACAAGCAATCGATCAGGCACCACAATTTGTTAAATTGCTTAATCTCGAACGACTGATTGAGGCTCAATATCGCTTGGAACAGTCTAAAAATCAATATGATATTACGTTTGGCTTAGGGGTTAAGCGCTTTGAAGCCTTTGATGATAGCGCGTTAATGTTAACGTTCTCGATGCCTATTCCGTTAACGTCACCGAACCGTGGCAAGGTGCTAGCGACCCGAGCCCAAGCAGAAAAAGTATTACAGCAGCAGCAGTTAGCTCGGCAGCAAATCCGCTTGTCGTTGCAGGAAATTCATCAAGCACTGACCAATAATGTCGCTCAGCTATCGATGTTATCTCAGCAGGTAATGCCACTGGCCAAGCAGTTATTGGTTGATACTGAGGCTGCCTACCGCATTGGTCAGGCCACAGTATTGCAATTAGGTGATGCTCAGGCTGAGTTGTTTTCAGTTGAGCGTGAAATGATTGAAACCAATATTGCTACTTATCTACAATTAATTGAATTAGAACGAATTACAGGTCAATCAATGACTAACGGCTCACGCAAGTCCGTGATCGCGATGGAGAATCAATAATGTTTACTATGTCTCGGCAGTTAATCGCTGCAACTCTTATTAGTATTTTGGCCCTACCAAGCACCGTTGTTTGGGCGCAAAGCCCTAGCGTAGCGGAAGAAATGGTGGTCAAAGGACCTCACGGCGGTAAGTTAGTTAAACAAGGCGACTTCGATATTGAAATCACGGTGTTTGAGCGCGGAATTCCTCCTGAAATGAGAATATATGCTTATAGCAAAGGCCAGCTTGTTGATCCTGCTAAGGTTGAGTTAGAGATTTTGTTAGCGCGCTTGGGCGGCCGGTTAGATACCTTAAGCTTTAGTGTTGAAAATGATTACTTGGTTAGTAACCAAACGGTTACCGAGCCCCATTCATTTGAAGTAACGGTTAAGGCAGTTTACTCAGGTCAGAATTTCAATTGGAACTACCAAAACTTTGAGGGGCGAACAGAAATTAGCTCACGAATTTTGGCATTATCAGCCATTGAAACAGAGCGGGCAAATCCTCAAACCTTAGCCTTTTCAGATACCTTGTTTGGTATTGTCGCACCGATTAAAGACCGTTTGTTTAGTGTTAACGCGCCTTATGCGGGAATTATCGAACAGCTCCATGTCAAAATTGGTGATCAAGTTAAACAAGGACAACTGATTGCGACCGTTCGAAATGGCCAAACGCTAAAAAGCTATCAGGTCGAAAGCCCAGCTAGCGGACAGGTCACTGAGCAGATACTTAATCGTGGCGATCACAGTGCTAACAGTGCGTTAATACGAGTAGCGGACTTATCGTCGGTGTGGATCGATCTATCTGCATTCCCCAAGAATATCGAAAAACTACGCCTGGGCTTACCTGTGAGTATTGGCGACAATCATAGTGATGAATATGTCACCAGCACGATTAGCTATATCTCTCCAACCATGACCGGCGGCCATATCGCACGTGCTCGTGCTGTTATTACCAACGAGCAAGGTCACTGGCGCCCTGGGATGCATGTTAAAGCCAATGTCGAAACACGCACTAAAGCGGTGCCGTTGGCGGTTAAAGTTTCTGCGCTGCAAACCTTTAGAGACATGCCAGTGGTCTTTGCTAAATATGGCAATACCTTTGAGGTGCGGATGGTCGAGCTAGGTGAAAGTGATGGCGAGTACATTGAGGTCCTTAGTGGGTTAGAGCCTGGGGTCGAATATGTCACGGTCAATAGTTTTTTACTCAAAGCCGACGTCTTAAAAGACGCTGCTAAGCACGACCACTAGGAGCGGTAATCATGGATACTATCATTGCCTTTGCGCTTCGAAAGCGCTGGCTAGTCTTAGCGGTAACAATGTTTATTGCTGGCTTAGGAATATATAACACGCTTAATCTACCGATTGATGCGGTGCCTGATATTACTAATATTCAGGTTCAGGTTAATACGGCGGTCGATGGTTACTCGCCATTGGAGTCCGAACAACGGGTAACTTATATCGTTGAGAATGCGATGGCTGGACTGCCGAATTTAGATTATACCCGCTCGATCTCTCGTTATGGCTTATCGCAAGTGACGGTGATTTTTGAAGAGGGCACCGATATTTATTGGGCGCGTCAGCAAATATCCGAACGGCTGCAAGGTATTCGTAATGAATTACCAAGCGGAGCTGAGCCAGCATTGGGTCCAATATCGAGTGGTTTAGGGGAGGTCTTTACCTATGCTATTTATGCCAAAGATGGTGCGTTGAACGCAGAAGGTAACCCTTATACGGCGGAGGACTTACGGACGATTCAAGATTGGATTATTCGTCCTCAGCTGGTTCAAGTGACTGGTGTTACTGAAATTAATAGCATTGGTGGTTTTGAACGAGAATATCAAGTTGCCCCAGATCCTGGCAAATTACTGGCGTTTAAAGTAACCGTTGCCGATGTCATTACGGCATTAGAGAAAAACAACCTTAATGCTGGCGCTGGTTATATTGAGCGTAATGGTGAGCAGTGGTTAATTCGCTCGCCAGGTCAGCTCAAGAGTCTTGAGGATATTCGTAATGTCGTGATCACCAAGCGTGATGATGCACCTGTGCGGGTGCGTGATGTCGCGAAAGTCTTTTTCGGCAAGGAACTTCGTACTGGTGCTGCCACGATGGAAGGTAAGGAAACCGTACTGGGCACCGCGTTTATGTTAATCGGCGAAAATAGCCGAGTGGTGGCTAAGGCCGTTGCAACTAGATTGATTGAGATTAACGCTAGTTTACCTAGTGGTGTGGTTGCTAAGTCAGTTTATGACCGTACTACTCTAGTTGATAAAGCCATTGATACCGTAAAAAAGAACTTGTTCGAAGGTGCGGTATTGGTGGTGGTGGTGTTATTCGCCTTATTGGGTAATTTCCGCGCGGCTTTTATCGCTGCGTTAGTCATTCCGTTAAGTATGTTGTTTGCGATTACTGGCATGGCCACTCATCGTGTCTCTGGTAATCTGATGAGCCTCGGTGCGATTGACTTTGGTGTGATTGTCGATGGTGCGGTGATTGTGGTCGAAAATGCCCTTAGACGGCTGGGGATGGCCCAACACAGTCAAGGGAGGTTGCTAACATTACAAGAGCGACTCGACGTGGTCTTTGCCTCGACCAAGGAAGTATTTAGACCTGCGGTGTTCGGAGTGCTCATTATTATGTTGGTTTATCTGCCAATATTCGCCTTGGAAGGGGTTGAAGGTAAGATGTTCCATCCAATGGCCTTTACGGTAATTGCCGCGCTAATCGGTGCAATCATCTTTTCAGTCACTTTTGTGCCAGCAGCCATTGCCATTTTCGTCCGTGGCAAGGTTAGTGAAAAAGAAAATTGGTTAATGACCAAGGCGCATTCAATTTATGCACCGGTGTTAAAGTACTCGCTTAAATTACCGATGATCGTTATTGCAATTGCAATCGGTTCTATTGTGATCGCGTCATTACAGATTAGGAATCTCGGCGCTGAATTTTTGCCGCAACTCGATGAAGGGGATATGGCGGTGCATGCACTGCGGATCACCGGCACCGGTTTGGATCAATCAATTAAGATGCAAATTCAGCTGGAAACGGTCATATCTGAACTTGATGAAGTGGAATTAGTCTTCTCGAAACTTGGTACGCCAGAGGTTGCAACTGATCCGATGCCACCGAGTGTCGCAGATACCTATTTAATCATTAAGCCGTTAGATCAATGGCGCGATCAATCTAAAACTAAAGCGCAGTTTGTGCAGCAATTACGTGAGTTAGTTGAAGGGGTTCCTGGTAATAAATATGAGTTTACCCAACCGATTGAAATGCGCTTTAATGAGCTGATTGCTGGGGTGAGGACTGATGTCGCACTCCGAATCTATGGTGATGATCTTGAGCAATTAAAAGAGCTTGGCGAGCGAGCTGCAGCATTGATGGCTAATGTCTCTGGCGCCCAAGATGCTCGGGTTGGTCAGTTGTCAGGCTTACCGATGCTGTCAATTGAGCCTAATCGCGATCATTTAGCCTTACTTGGTTTGACTGTTTATGATGTTCAACAAGCGGTTCAAGCGGCAATCTCTGGGGTTCAAGCTGGACTAATCTATGAGGGCGATCGACGCTTTAGATTAATGGTCAGAATGTCCGATGATGTCAGTAAAGATCTGAAATCATTAGCCAGTTTACCCATTGCATTACCAGCGGAGCTTAATCCTGATTTAAGTTATGTGCCGCTAGGCGAAGTTGCCACTATTTTCGAACGAATTGGACCCAACCAAATCAATCGTCAAAACGGTAAGCGCCATGTCATTGTGACGGCCAATGTTGAAGGGCGAGATTTGTTGTCCTTTATTGCCGAGACCAAGCGTA